>CAZHUR010000296.1:0-4069 GCA_964535395.1 uncultured Acidimicrobiales bacterium | reverse complement strand
ACTGACGATGGCGCTCCACTTTCTGGCCGAAGCAGCATTCGACGACTTGCTCGCCGCGTGGCGTCACTACGACGACCTTCGCTCGGTCGATAAGCCAATGGTCACCAAGCTTGGACCGGCGCGAATTCAGCTCGACGAAGCACGTGCCCGGATGTACCGCCTCCGGTCGGTCCTCTACCCGACCGACGGCGAACGCGAAGCGGTCATCGCCACAGCGCTCTGCTCTGTTCTCGACGAGGTCGTGCACCTCAATGCATCACACCGAGTAGGAAAGAACTCCGATCAGCTGCGCTGCATCTGCGGTGAACTTGTCGCTACGTCATCGACCTGCACGCCCAGCATGACCTGCTGAACCCCTAACCTAAGGGTGTGAACATGCACCCTGACACCTGGCTGATCTCCCAAGGCCGACCGACCGAATCTGGTCAGCCGTTGAACGTGCCGCCGATGCTCGCGTCCAACTTTCGCCTGCCCGGAGACCGCTACTACAACCGCGTCGAGGGAACCGATACCCAGATTGCATTCGAGGATTTGATGGGCGGACTCGACGGCGGCCGATCCCTCGCTTTCGGTTCGGGCATGGCTGCTGTCGCCGCCGTCTTTGCCATACTGCCTGCTGGCTCAACTCTCGTACTCCCCAACGATCCCTACCACGCAACGAACGGCCTTGCCGTCGAAGGGGAAGAGCAAGGCCGCTGGTCAGTCGAACGCGTCGATCTGGCAGATACCGACGCCTGGATCGAAGCTGCATCGCGCGCCGACCTGTTGTGGATCGAGTCGCCAGCCAATCCTCTGCTCACCGTTGCCGATCTGCCAGCGATCTGCGCTGCCGACCGCAAGGATGGCTGTGTTCTCGCCATCGACAGCACGTTCGCAACACCGCTCGTGCAAAAACCACTCGAGATGGGTGCTGATATTTCGATGCACTCGGCGACCAAGTTCATTGGTGGCCACTCCGATCTGATGGCGGGCGTGCTCACCGTCGAAGATGATGACATCTACGAACGCCTCTACAACACACGACTTCTCCACGGGGCGACGATCGGAGCGATGGAAGCATTCCTCGCGATCCGAGGCCTTCGAACCCTGAGCCTGCGAATGGAACGTTCGATGTCGAACGCTATGGAACTCGCTCAGCGACTAGAAGCCCGGTCCGACATTGCCCGAGTCCGCTACCCAGGGCTTCCGAGCCACGATACTCACGAGGTCGCTGCGAAGTTTATGGATGGGTTCGGCGCGATGATGAGCTTCGAGGTGGCAGGGGACGGTGATCGGGCGAGCGCCGTGGCCGAGGGAACCTCCATCGTCAAGAACGCCACTAGTCTCGGCAGCGTCGAGTCGACATGGGAACGCCGCGCGTTGATCGAGGGCCAAGAACACATGCCCCCGACACTGATCCGCCTCTCGGTCGGTTGTGAAAACGTCGACGACCTCTGGGCCGACATCACATCAGCGCTCGATTCGTCCTCCTAGATCGTGCCAGCGCCCTCGCAATGACCGCGTCCTCGAAATGATCGCCCCCGATCCAAAGTTCGACTGGCTCAGCGAGCTACCGCTGATCGCAGGTGAGCCGTTTTTGAGGATGGGCACTCGGGGGATCGAGGAAGCCGACTGGCTCCTCACCGACGCGGAGACGCCTCGAGAGCTCGCCTTTCGGGCAGAACTGCTGCAGGCCCACCCTGACTTCGTTCAGATCGAGGCTGGACACGAAGAACCCCTCGCCGAACTCGTGGCTCTGGTGGAAAACCACATCGGCAACCCACTTCAAACGGGTCCGGTCGTCGAGGATGTACAACCCGAGCTCGCAGCGCTTGCCGTGTCGATTCCTGAGGACGTGCAGCTACTGGTTCGTACCGAGGACCACTGGCGGCTTATTGGTGGGGTGCTGCTGTTCCCAGATCAGTGGCGTCTCCCCGACAAGCTCGGCCTGTCGATCGCACAGGTGCACGCACCGACCGACGGCTACGACGAACTGCTCGAAGACAAGGTCGACCGATTCTTCGACCGCCTCACAGCAGGCCGCCTCGTCGGCCGCCGCAACTGGTTCGTCCACGACGCGCCGACTTATTTCCTAGATCGACACGCACCCAACCAAGTCATTCGCGAGCCCGAGCAGTGCGAGTCCCTCTGGATCCGATCTGAGCGCCAAACCCTCCGTCGACTCCCAGAAACCAACGCCATCGTGTTCACGATCAAAACCCAGTTCGCGCCCTTCGCTCAGCTCCGAGCGCGTCCCGAAATAGCAGCGGGCGTGGCTACCTACTTGGAGCAGGCGGGCGATCGCCTGCTCCAAAACAAAGACGTATCCGGCCGCACTCAGGCGGTCATCAGCTATCTGACGCTCAACTAACCGAACAGCGGCACTTAATTGCTCACGCCAAAACGTCGATGACTTCAACATGGGTAGCTTTCGCAAACGCTTTTTTCTTCTCGTTTTCATTCTTTTTCTTGGAGCATGCGCTGGCAGTGCCGACGCCATCTCGGCACCAGAGGCTGAGGTTGTTGCTGAAGAAACACCGGACGCGAGCGAGCAAGAGCCCTTCGAGGTCGACAACGGCCAGGACGTCGTTGATCACGGCGCTGTCGCTGGCGACGCGGCGATTGACGAAAATGGGAACATCATCGCCGAAGATGTCTACGACGAGAACACGCCTCCGATTACCGCTGACCCCAATGGAACCGACACCGTAACCAGCGCTATCGATGAGTCAGACCTCGTCCCGGAGCCGTCCTTTGAAGAACCAGGACCCGCCCCTGTCAGGGATCGGCCATCCCGACCCGCTGAGACGACCCCGGGCGCCGAAGCGTTCTGCGCGTTCATCGAAGAACAGGAAAACGCAGAGCCTCCACAAGACATCGACCCCGATTCTCCAGAAGTGTTTGGATATCTAGCTGGGTTGCTCACCTCTCTCGAGGAGGTGTCGCCGGACGAAATCGCGCCAGACGTGGTCTACCTCGCAGATCTCTTCGATGCGATCGGCGAGGTTTCGCTGGACATCGAAGACCTCGATGATCCAAACGCCGAAGAGTTCGCGTTGCTCGAAGGACTCACCGATGATCTCGACGACACGTTGAGTCGGCTGGAGAATTTTGAATCAGCGAACTGTGCAGGCTGACCCTGTAACAACTGCCGTAAGCTCCGCTCATGCCCGCACTGCAGCGTTCCAGCATGAGCTTCCTCGACGAGGCCGAGTACATCTTCACTACCGAAGTCGACCTACCCGCCGAGATACACGAGGTGTGGGCGGTCATTGCAGACAATACCTCGTGGCCAGAGTGGTTCAAGGACTGCCGGGCCATGGACTACTCCCACGCCACCTGGACCGCCGCTGGCCAAACGCGCACGATCAAGTTGATGCCCTTCGTGATCAGAGAGGCAGCGGTCGCGATCGAGGCACCCAACCTGTGGGCGATGCAGCTCTCCCATACCAACCTGCCACTGGCCAGCCGGGCCCTTGAACAGCTCGAACTCACCGACACATCACGCAACGGCGAGACACGCACCGAAGTGCGTTGGACCGGAGCCTTCGATCTGCCGTTCTATCTCAAGCCAGCTAGCTCCATCGTGGAACGACTTCTGCTCCGTACGTGGGGAGAGAGTCTTGAAAGCCTCCTCGACGCCGTTATTGCCCGACGCTAGGAGATTGGTGCAATGGGTTCGTTGAGCGGGCAACGCATCCTTCCTATGAAGGCGGTTGCGGGCGAACTGCCCGAGGCCGATGGCGACTGGGCATACGAGCTCAAATGGGACGGCATGCGGATCGTCGCGTTCTGTGATGAGGACGGTGTTCGGCTCGCCAGTTCAAACGCGAACGACGCGACCGCAGCCTTTCCCGAACTGCAAGGGCTCACAGATGTTCTGACGGGCTTCGAGTCGATCATTCTCGATGGCGAGGTCGTTGCCTTTGGTGGAGATGGCCTGCCCAAGTTCTCCGCTCTTCAACACCGCATGCACGTCAAAGACCCGGTCCAAGCTGCTGCGAAGGCGGTCGAGGTGCCGGTGACCTTTGCCGTGTTCGATCTGCTCGGCCTCAACGGGAAGGACACGAGGGGTCTGGCTCTCTCAGAT
>CAZHUR010000295.1:0-4074 GCA_964535395.1 uncultured Acidimicrobiales bacterium | reverse complement strand
CGATCATCGAGAGGGTCCCCGAGAGCGCAACATAGTTAATGTCGTGACCAGCGGTCTCGGCCATCGGCCCGTGCTGGCCCCATCCGGTCATTCGTCCATAGACGAGCTGAGGGTTGCGCTCGAGACAAACGTCGGGGCCCACTCCTAAGCGTTCGCATACACCGGGACGGAACCCTTCGAGCAACACGTCGGCGCTGTCGACGAGCGTGAGAATGGTCTCGACGCCGTCGGGGTGTTTCAGATCGACGCCGATCGAGTCGCGGCCCCGCGACAGAACGTCGGCCGGAGGAGCATCGGGGTTGCCGCCCCGTGCAGCACTTGCACGGTCGACCTTGATGACGTCTGCCCCCATATCGGCGAGCATCATCGCGGCGAACGGACCGGGGCCGAGTCCCGCAAGCTCGACGACCTTCAGTCCGGTCAGTGGGCCTGTCATCGTGCCGATTCTGCCTGAGCAACGTGGGTGGTGATCAGCGAGACGATGTGGGGAAGTTCGGTGATTGGAATGTCATGTCCCATTCCTTCGATCTCTACATAGGTCGCACCTGGAATGACCTCGGCGGTCCGTTGGCCACCGGAAGAATCGATGAGCGGGTCGGCGCCTCCGTGAATGACGAGCGCTGGCAGGTCGAGTTTGGCTAGACCACCTTCGCGATCTCCAGAGGCTGCAATCGCAGCCATCTGTCGGCGCCCGGCACCTGGAGACTGTCCTCGGTCCCATGCCTCTTCATAGGCGCGGGTCATGTCTTCTTCGTGCCAGGTATCCGGCGTGCCCCAGATGTGCTTGCCAGCAAGCCTGTCCGCAATGAACTGCTCCCGGGTTGTGGCTTCTGGCTGAAGCAGGGCCTTAATCGCTTCGTCGCTTGCCCGTCCAAACTCGGGGTGGCCGGTTCGTGATGCTCCAGAGATCAGCGAGATGACCTTGTCCGGGTGTTCGATCGCCATTGTCTGGGCGATCATCCCACCCATCGAAAAACCGAAGATGTGGGCCGGAACAGCTCCGAAATGTTTGAGCACTGCAACGCAGTCTTCGGCCATGTCCGAGAGCGAATATTCGTCGCCCTCTTCGAAGTAGGTCGACAACCCAACGTCGCGATTGTCCATCCGAATAACGAAGAATCCTCGGTCGACAAAAGCCTTACAGAAGTCTTCCGAATAGGAGATCAGTTGGCTTCCAAGTCCCGAGATCAACAACAGGGCGGGATCGCCCTCCAGACCAAACGACTCGGCGTAGAGCGTTCGCCCCTCAGCTTGTACATGTGGCATCTCGGTGTGTGCCGTCCCTTCCAGAGCCAATGGTGGCTCCCGAGAGACTACGCCATAGGGGGGTCGATCCGACCAATTCCGGCGCGGCGTCGCATGACCTCGATCATCGCTGCATTGTCCGAGTCGCTCAGCCCGCCCTCCTCAGCTTCGACGAAGTGCTGCCTGACCATGTCGACCACGTCGTGGCTTGCCCCGATGCTCTCGGCATGGTCGTTGATCAGCCGAGAGTCCTTGTGGCTTTGGCGAATGCGCGATGCGGGTGGGTGGTACTCACCGGACACCATTCGGTCGCCCCACAGGTCCATTGCTTTTGAATACGCTGCACTGTCGCGCAAGATCGTGAGCATCGAGTCGAGATCGATACCTGCCTTTTCGGCAACTGCGAGCCCCTCGGCAACCGCTGTCCGATTGATCGACAAGATGTGGTTCACCACGAGCTTGGCCCGAGACCCGGAGGAGATTCCGCCCACCGGGTACACGCCGCGGCCAAGCGGAGTGAGAAGCGCTATCGTGCGCTCGACATCGTCTGGTTCCCCACCGACCATGTAGATCACATCGCGCTCACGAAACTGGGCGGCGTTGCCAGAGATCGTTGCGTCCACGTACGAGTGGCCCGCACCAGCCAGTTGTTCGGCCGCGGTAAGCGAGTGGTCGGGATTACCTGTCGTGGTGTCGATGACGAGCAGGCCGTCGGCACCAGATGCAACGATGTCGCTGCTGACCTCGAGCATGATGTCGCTGTTCGGCAACGAAAGAATGACGAGTTCTACACCGTTGACGACTTCGGCGATGGTGTCGAAAACCTCTCCGCCCGCCTCCGCGACCGCATCGCGACACTTCGCTTCGGGATCGTAGCCAAGAACCTCATAGCCGTCGGAGATGAAGTGTTGGGCGAACGCTTCGCCCATCAGGCCAAGCCCGAGAACCCCTACTCGACCAGCCATCAGAATCGGTACAGGCTCGCGGGCGTATCGACCAAAATCTTCTGACGCAAAGCATCGTCGGTGACCCAGTCCCCGAGCGCATCGACCATGTCGCCGTCGTTTGGGTTTACTTCGTACTTGTTCGGGTGGGGCCAGTCGGTCCCCCACATGATGTGGTCTTCGGCCGCTTCGATCAGCGCATGGGCCATTGGCGCAACGTCGTCGTAGGGCGGAAGGTCGGTCGCGCTCACTCGGTTCGCTCCGCTGATCTTTATCCATGTGTTGCCCTCTCGCATCAGCGTGAGGAGAGCCTGAAACCCTGGCGCCTCGACGCCGGCTGCGGCTGGCTGATAGGCAAAGTGACCGATCGTTACCGGCACAGATACCGCCTGGAGGGTCGGCAGAAGTTCTTCGATGTGAGCCCCCGGGAACAGGAACTCGATATGCCATCCGAGGTCACGGATCCGATCGCACAGCGTCGGGATTTGTTCCATCGTGATCGGCATGCCTCCTTTGTTGTCGGTGTTTAGACGCACACCGCGAACGCCTTGTGCGTCCAGGTCAGCAAGATCGTCATCGGAGATTTCCAGTCCTGTGGCGATAACCGCTCGGGCCCGGTTCGGCGTGTCGGCGTTCAGCGCCGTCATACCATCCATGATCGCCGAGTTGTCGACGCCATAGACACTTGGCTGGGTAAACACGACCCGGGCTACGCCGAGGGTCGAATGCAGGTGCTTGAGATCGTCGAGCGTCGACTCGGGAGGGTTGTATCCACGCCCGTCTGAGAGTGGGTAGCGGTCCTCGAACACGTGAACGTGGGTATCGATCGAACCGGTCGGCATCGTCCATCCCGGTCGATGCGGATTGCGGTCAGGTGCAATGCAGTCGCGAATCTCGGTAGTCACGGTCTCCCCCAGGTCATTAATGGCGCCGCCGGTAGGACTACCGATGACAGATCATATATTATGTACCACGGTGCACTAGGCACGAATTGCGGACCCGGGAGAAGCGCAGAAATGCGAGCGAAGCGAACAGACGGCCCGGTCATCGACATTCACTGCCATCGCGAATCCGGGCCAGCGACCAAGCTCATGGCCGCCGAAGAAGAAAAAGCCGGACGCGTTCGAATGCGTTACGGAAGCGAACTTACGCGCAAAGTAAATACCGCTCAGTTGGCCCATATTCGCCCAAAGATGGAGTTCCTCGAAGAACGCCTCAAGGACATGGACGCGATGGGCGTCGACGTACAGGCGATTGCCGTTGCGGTCTACCAGTACTACTACTGGGCCGACGCCGAGGTCGGGGCCAAAGTGAGTCGCATCATCAACGAAGAGCTAGTCGAGGCCACGTCCGCCTTCCCGGGGAGGTTCAGCCCACTTGGCACCGTGCCCCTCCAGGACACCGACGCTGCAATCGCCGAGCTTCGGTACTGCGTGGAAGAGCTTGGAATGTTGGGCCTCGAGATCGGTACCCACGTCGACAGCACTGAAGAGATCTCGAGCGAACGCCTCGATCCGTTCTGGGCGGAGGTCGAACGCCTCGGCGTTGCCGTCGTGGTACACACCAACGGACACACCCACAAAGAACGACTTCAGGATCACAACTTCGTCAACATCATCGGCCACGCCTTTGAAGCAACCCTCGCCACTGCTCATCTCATCTTCAACGGCGTGATGGAGCGGTACCCGAGCCTGAAGATCGTGGTCGTCCACGGGGGCGGCTACCTGCCCGCATACGCCGGACGCATCGATCACGCGTGGCGGGCTCGCGAAGACGTGCGCGAGGGCGTGCCACTGCCGCCTACCGACTACTTGAAGCGCTTCTTCTTCGACACGATGGTGTTCGAACCAGATCAACTCAAGTATCTGATAGACACCTACGGAGC
>CAZHUR010000294.1:0-4084 GCA_964535395.1 uncultured Acidimicrobiales bacterium | reverse complement strand
ACCTAAGCCTGTACCTCGGAATTCGCGAGGCGGGGTTCCGTTGGTGGGCCGCAGATGTCGTTGCGCTGACAGTCGCTGCGATCGTGGGCATGACAGCGCACCGCAAGTTCACACTCCGCAATGATCCGAACCTCCGGTGGATCCACCGTCCGGTCGCGTTTATCTCGTCGATTACCGTTGCTGGCCTGGTCGACCTGACGGTCTTGTTCGCTGCGCCAACCAAGGGATTTTGGGCAAAGATCATCGCTATTGGCGCCGCCGCGAGCGTCCGGGCGGTTTCAAACCGATGGTTCCTGTTCTCGATCGTGAGAGGCGAGCAGTCCGAGCCAGCCCGTCGTCTCGAAGCCGATGGACACCTTCGTCTTTCGGTGATCGTGCCGGCCTACAAAGAGGTCAATCGCATCGCGATGACGATCGACAAGCTTCACACTCACTTGGCATCGCTGCTCGATCCGGACGAGTTCGAGATCGTGGTCGTAGACGACGGCTCTGGTGACGGAACTGCCGACGCTGCACGAGCGACAGGTAAGGCGGTTGGCCTGCTGCTGCCCGAGAACCTCGGCAAGGGCGGAGCTGTCCGCGCGGGCATGCTCGCTGCCACTGGCCGTACGCGCATCTTTCTCGACGCCGACCTGGCCTACGGCCCCCCTGAAGTCGTACGCCTCCTCGGCGAGATCGAAGCTGGCTGGGACGTGGCGGTCGGAACCCGACGGGATTCTCGACTCGAAACAGAAACGAGTGCCGGTCTGATCCGTGATGTTGGGGGCCGCCTCGTCAACCTCGCAACCCACGTGCTTCTGCTCGGCCAGTACCGAGATACTCAAGCCGGATGCAAGGCCTTTCGCGGCGACGTTGCTGAGCTGATCTTCTCCAAGACCCAGCTAAACGGATTTTCCTTCGATATCGAGATCTTCCACCTGGTCGAACGGTGGCGACTGACACTCGTCGAAGTCCCGATGGCCCCGGCAGAAACCGAGACCTCGACGGTCAGCTTGATCGCCGACACGTTGCAGTTGCTCGCCGACATTGGACGCATTCGTCGGGCTTCAGCTAGAGGCGAATACACAGATCCAGAACGAGTTGCGCAGCTACCTGAACCAACCGTTTCGACATCGACGTAACTCAACCTCACCGCCGGGTTGGCCGATACTGGTTACCGCTCCTACAGAAGGCTTAGTGACATGGTAGATATTGATGCGGTCTTTAAGGCCTATGACGTTCGCGGTCTGGCACACAGCGAGCTCGACGCCGAACTGAGTCGCTCGATCGGAGCGGCATTCGCTCGCTTTGTTGCCGACGAAGACGCTGCGACGTCCATTGTTGTGTCATACGACATGAGGCCGTCTAGCCCAGAGTTCGCAGCGGCGTTCGCCGACGGAGCGATGAGCCAGGGGGTAGACGTGGTCGACATCGGGCTGGCGTCTACCGACATGATGTACTTCGCGTCCGGGTCACTCGGCGTTCCTGGTGCGGTGTTCACCGCTTCTCACAACCCAGCGGAGTACAACGGCATCAAGATGTGTCGCACCGGAGCGGCTCCGCTCGCTGGTGACACCGGTTTGGGTGCGGTCAAAGAGATGGCCCGCACGCTCTTGCCCGCTGTTGAGAACAGAGGAACACGAACCGAAAAAGAGATGCTCAGCGCTTTTGCGAGCCACGTGCTTTCGTTCATTGACCTCGACGTGCTCACACCTCTCAAGATCGTGGCCGACACTGCAAACGGCATGGGCGGGTTGGTGGCACCGGCGGTCTTTGACCAGCTCCCGTTCGATGTCGAGATCATGTATCCAGAACTAGACGGTACGTTTCCGAATCATCCCGCCGATCCGCTGAACGAAGCGAACCTCGCCGATCTCAAAGAGCGCGTGCTGGAGGTGGGGGCCGATATTGGCCTTGCCTTCGATGGCGACGCTGATCGAGTGTTCTTGGTCGACGCAAACGCTGAGGGTGTCTCGGGTTCGCTCACCACGGCCCTCGTTGCTGAACAGATTCTCCAAAGCGACCCAGAAGCGACCATCCTCTACAACCTGATTTGTTCGAAAGTGGTCCCCGAAGTGATTGCCGAGAACGGTGGCACAGCAGTGCGTACCCGAGTTGGGCACAGCTTTATTAAGGGTCTCATGGCCGAGACCGGCGCAGTCTTTGGCGGCGAGCACTCGGGGCACTACTACTTCCGCGACAACTGGCGCGCCGATTCTGGCATGATCGCCGCCGTCGTCGTCCTCGCCGCGATGTGTTCGAGCGGTAAAGCGTTACACGAGATCGTCGAGCCGCTCCGTCGTTACGAAGCGTCTGGTGAGCTCAACACGACCGTTCCCGACAAAGACGCTGTGATTGCCCATATTGCTTCGGTATATGCAGATGCCGAGCAGGATGAGCTCGATGGTCTCACGATCGACCTCGGTGATTGGTGGTTCAATCTGCGAGGTTCAAACACCGAACCGTTGCTTCGGCTGAACCTTGAGGCGCCCACCACAGAGGCGGTGAAGCAGAGGGTTGCCGAGGTGCAAGCTCACATGGCCGCGGCGCCGGTTGTATCCTGAGTGAATGGCTCTTGCTCAACAACTGCTCGACATCCTTGCATGCCCGAAGGACAAAGGCCCGCTGTACTACCTCTCAGACGAGGAATCGTTAATTAATCCGCGGCTCGGATTGCGCTACACAGTGGCCAACGACATACCCATCATGTTGATCGACAAGGCTGAGACTCTCGACGAGGCCGAGATGAAGCGAATACAAGACAAGGTCGCGGCCGAGAACGTCTCGCTGACCTTCGCAGAATAGAAACCATGATTCGCCTGACCGGCGGCCCCAAGGATTACGCCTGGGGCTCGACCACGCTTCTCTCCAACCTGCGCGGCACTGCCCCCAGCGCGACGCCCGAAGCCGAGCTTTGGTACGGCGCTCACCCTGGCTCAGCAACGATGGGGGACAACGGGATGAGTCTGCTCGACTATGTTGAGCAGAACCCTGAAGAGCGCCTGGGCCAACCGATCATCGACCGCTTTGGGGCGCAGCTGCCGTTCCTTCTCAAGTTGATCGCCGCAGACACACCACTGAGCATCCAGGCCCATCCAACCGCCGAACAAGCCCGTGCGGGGTTTGCTGCCGAGGAGGCGGCGGGCGTGCCACGCGACGCCCCCGACCGCTCGTTTCGCGATGACACCCACAAGCCCGAGTTGATCGTGGCTCTTACAAACTTCGAAGCCCTGGTCGGGTTCAGAGCTATCGACCTCACCGTGGACTTCTTCGACTCGATCGGCTGGACTGCTCTGTCAGAGCCATTGCAATCCAAAGGCCCGAAACATGTCGTTGATGGGTTGCTTCAACCCGAGAGCTGGGACAAGAGCCCAGAAGACATCGATGAGATGGTCAATGAACTGGTGAGTGCATGTCGGCTCTATCCAGGCGGCCTATGGCGGGCGGAGACAGAACTCCTCATCCGTCTGGCTTCCGATTATCCAGGCGACCCCGGAGTCGCTGTCGCCAGTCTGCTCAATCGCGTTTCGCTCGAACCAGGGGAGGGGCTGTTCCTCGACGCTGGCCATCTTCATTCCTACGTTGGCGGGCTTGCCGTCGAGGTGATGGCTAATTGCGACAACGTCCTGCGAGGGGGCCTGACCCCGAAATACATCGACGTTGCGAATTTGCTTGACGTGGTGCTTCCCGACGTCTTTGTGCCCGAGCGAGTCATCGAAGAAGCTGACGGCAGATATGAAACGCCGGCACCTGAGTTTGAGCTTCGTCATCTCGACGCGGCCACATCTCGGGAGGTCGAAGGCCCGAGCATCATCTTGGGCACTCACGGGACGACGAGCGTGACAACCGGTGAAGATCAGCTCGAGCTTGCGCCGACCGAAGCGGTTTGGCTCGAAGTCGGCGAACGAGCAACCGTTTCTGGAACGGACTTCTCCGCTTGGCTAGCTTCGGTCGGCTAGATCAGTACACTCGTGGATGGCTGAACAGAGGTTTCAGAGGCCAGCGGGCCCCAGCCGCCCCAATCGGGCACTCGAGTGCCCACGATCGACACCACCGCCGCGCTGGCGGTGGCTCGAAGGAGAGCAATGAGCACTGAAGACTTCAA
>CAZHUR010000293.1:0-4096 GCA_964535395.1 uncultured Acidimicrobiales bacterium | reverse complement strand
ATCGTCATCCACGTTCCCTTAAAACCGGTGTGACCGGTGACGAGAACCTTCTTGCCATCGAATGCGTTGTTGAACATCGCTTTCCTTTTACGTCGTGTAGGCCAACCCGCGCTCAACTCTCGTGCGCGCGTCGCCCCACCATTGTCTCATCAGATAACGGTTTTCGCCTGCGTCTTCTGAACTACTCGTCACGTGACGAATTTCCACGCGGGGTCGGCTTTTATCGTTGTAGCGTCAGTACTTCGATCTTCAACAGGAGTTCCGCCATGCCGTGGCCCAGTGACCGAGACACCGAAGTATTCGACCTGATAGACCAAGAACAAGAGCGCTTGAACACAGGGCTCCAACTCATTGCTTCGGAGAACTTCACATCTCCAGCGGTGATGGAGGCCACCGGGTCTGTTCTCACGAACAAATACTCTGAGGGCTATCCCGGGAAGCGCTACTACGGAGGCAACGAAATCGTCGACAGTGTCGAACAACTCGCCATCGACCGCGTGAAAGAACTCTTTGGTGCTGACCACGCAAACGTGCAACCGCACGCTGGTGCGAACGCCAACATGGCTGTCTTTCTCACCATGCTCGACCCGGGTGACACCGTGATGGGTATGAGCCTCGATCATGGTGGCCACCTCACTCACGGTTCGCCGGTCAACGCGAGCGGCAAGCTCTACAACTTCGTCAGCTATGAGGTGACCAAGTCCGATGAACGCATCGACATGGATCAGTTGCGCGAGCGTGCCCGAGAGCACAAGCCAAAGATGATCATCGCTGGAGCAACCGCCTACCCGCGCATCATCGACCCGGCACCGTTCCGCGAGATCGCCGACGAAGTCGGTGCCTTGCTGATGTTCGACGCTGCCCACATCGCTGGCCTCATCGCAGGTGGAGTGCATCCAAATCCAATGCCGTATGTGGACGTGATGACCTTCACGACACACAAGACGCTTCGCGGCCCGCGCGGTGGCTGCATTCTCACTACCGAAGAACACGCAAAGGCAATCGACAAGTCGATCTTCCCGGGTCTGCAGGGCGGCCCGCTTGAGAACCACATCGGAGCCAAGGCGGTCGCCTTCCGCGAAGCGCTCCAGCCAGAGTTCAAGGACTACTCAGCACAGATCGTCAAGAATGCTGCAGCACTCGCTGAGGCTCTCGCGACCCGCGGCTTCAGGTTGGTCTCGGGCGGCACCGACAACCATCTCTTGTTGGTCGACCTCCGATCGTTCGACGAAGAGCTCACCGGTAAGGAAGCCCAAAACGTTCTCGACGAAGCCGGAATCACACTCAACAAGAACACGATTCCCGACGATCCTCGATCCCCGTTCGTCACGAGCGGCGTTCGAATCGGAACCCCTGCAGTAACGACGCAAGGCATGGGCGAGGCGGAGATGGATGCAATTGCCGATCTCATCGGGCGCACGCTCACGAACCGCAACGACCAAGCCGCAGTGGCGGCACTTCGCAAAGAAGTTGCCGACCTGTGTGGCGACTTTGCGCCGTACCCAGTCGCCTAAAACACACGCTTTTGGCGGGCTCACCGACAAAAGCACTACCAACGAACTTCCCTAGCTTTTCTAAAGTTCGCCGTCAAATCCCCGTACTTAGACCTAGAATGGCCCGCGGTACTCACGCGCCCTCGAGCGAGTGGGTATCACAACAAACTGACGGGAACACGAATCTTCCAGCATGGCTTCGATAGTTGACTTCCTTATTGTCGGCGGTGTCGCCGCAATTGTCACCTTGTTGTTGACCCCGTTAACTCGTCCTCTCGCCCATAAGCTCGGCGCAGTTGCAGAACCTGACGCTCGCAAGGTGCACGCCGTAGCCACGCCGAGCCTTGGCGGGCTCGCCATGCTCGGCGGTACCGCCGCCGGCTTGATCACCGCCCGCTTGATCGGAGCGTTCGATCCGGTGTTTCGGTCGTTTACCGACATTGCCGGCATCGTCATCGCCGCCGCCATCATCTTTGCGGTCGGCGCCTTCGACGACATTCGCGACGTGTCTGCACCTGCAAAGGTCGCCGGTATCGTGCTCGCCGGCGTTGTGCTTGCCCTCGCTGGTGTTTCGATGCTCTGGCTTCGAATTCCATTCGCTGGCTTTGTGCAACTCTCGCCAGACCTGTCGGTCGTGGTTACGGTCTTGTGGCTTTTGGTGATGTCGAATGCGGTGAACCTCATCGATGGCCTCGACGGGTTGGCCGGTGGCATCGTGGCTATTGCAGCGGGCAGTTTTTTTGTCTACGCGTTTCAACTCGGCCAGCAGGGTGTTTTGTTCGATGGAAACCCGGGCGCACTGATCGCAATCATCACAGCCGGCGTCTGCGTTGGCTTCTTGCCGCTAAACATGCACCCCGCAAAGACCTTTATGGGAGATGGGGGAGCGTTACTGCTTGGACTGATGCTGGCGGCCAGTACTGTCTCGGTCGGCGGACGTGTAGACCAAGTCGTCTCGGGTCAGGTGTTCTTCTTCTTTGCGCCCCTAGTTATTCCGTTGTTCCTACTCGGGGTGCCACTGGCCGATCTGATACTCGCTGTGATCCGTCGCGCATCGCGCAAGGGCGTCAGCGTTTCACAGGCCGACAAGGACCACCTCCATCATCGACTTCTGCGACTCGGTCACGGACACCTTCGAACGGTGTTCATCCTGTGGCTGTGGACTGGCTTGTTGTGCAGCATGGTCTTGTATTCGACGCTGACCGGGTCGGGCTCGGCGGTACTTCCGTTCGCTGGCGGAGCCCTTGCTTTGGGCCTCTACACCGTCTTTCATCCCGGCATTGGAAGCTCCACGAGTCCCGGTGCTGAAGGTGTCGAATCCAGCTAATTACTTGTCGTCGCTGGAATTTCGCGCAAAAAAGTGCTCTTGAGCGCACGAACGAGTGACAAGGGTTATAAATTCTCCGTTGGTCTGCATTGGACTTTTATTCCCGCGAGGGGATAGCTTGAGAAAGGTTTCACAAGCTCTTCATGCTGAGCTTGCACCGGACGGGTTTCATTCGTGGCACATCACAACACCCAAGTTGGTCAGCAGGACAGTGTTCCCGTAGACCCGCGCGGTCAGGCAATGCGCGATGCAATGTGGAAAGGCCACGGCGGTTTTGAGCTCGCCCTCGTCCCTTCATTTGCTGGTCTTGCGGGCTGGGTAGCTGACGATTACTTCAACATCACCCCAATCCTCACGATCGTCTTTGCGATCGTTGGCCTCGGTGGGGCGGTCGCCAACCAGTACTACCGCTACATGTCTTCGATGGAAGTTGCGAACGCCGAGCGGCTCGCAACACGTGAACCACTCTCCAGAAACGCAACCGACTCAGATGGGCCAACCCAGCCCTTCGCTCCGGTTGAGCAAATCGAAGTCGACATGTCCATCGATTTTTCAGATTCGGAGTTGACATCGTGAAACGTCCCGTCGAGCACGACCCAAATATGCTCAAGGCCGATGGTCCAACGCCGGTCATGGACGTTGCCCGTGACCTCGTCAAGCGTGGAGTGATCATCGCCCCGATCTCGATTGCTATCGGCGCGTTTATCTGGCAGACCGAAGGCGCGCTTTCGGTCGCCTACGGCCTTGCGATCGTCACCGTCAACTTCTTCATCGCGGCGCTCCTACTCGACAAAGCAGCCCAAATCTCGTTCGCCGCAATGGGCGCCGCAGCGGTCTTTGGCTTCTTCACACGCCTAAGCCTCGTAACGGTCGCTGTACTCGTTGTACGTTCTGCGAGTTGGGTTGAACTAATCCCGCTCACCCTGACTATTGTCATTGCGCACCTTGGACTGTTGTTCTGGGAAATGCGTTACATCTCGATCTCACTTGCTAACCCCGGAATTAAGCCATCTCAGAAGCTTCCAATCCATACCGCTTCTGAAGACCTTCCTAACCACGAAACCACAGGAGCAGCCTGATGCTGTTGTTTGCAGCCGAAGCCGAAGAGGGTGGACTGCCGTTCCCATCGCTCGGAAACCTCATCGAATGGGCGCCGATCATCGACTTGGGTGACTCGTTCACCCTCGACAAGATCGGCCTCACCCACTTGCTTGGCTTCTTGATCCCAGCGGCGCTGTTCTTCATGGCGAGCAGCCAAAAGAGCCTCGTCCCAACC
>CAZHUR010000292.1:0-4102 GCA_964535395.1 uncultured Acidimicrobiales bacterium | reverse complement strand
GACTCGACCGAGAGTGTACAAGACGCACGAACGTAGCCGTTGAGTGCAACGAGCGGGATGTTCGTTCCCCGGACGAATCCGGTGAGACGCTGGTGGAACGCTGCCTGGTACTGAACTGCTGTCACCTCGGTGAACGCTTCGGTGAGTTCGAGATCTGCTTCGAGATCGACTTGCTCTTCTTCGAGGTCGGCAATGCTGGCCCGGAAACTGTTCCGGTCTGCGATCAACCGCTCGATGTCTTCTTCGAGGGTGGCTTGCTCGGCTTCGAACTCGGCCCGTGTCTCAAGGAACGGCGCAAGCTCGTCAGCGAGTTCTTCCCGGCGCTCCTCGCTCTCACGGATCTGGGCCTGGAGAATATCGATGTCGTCACGTTGAAAGTCACGCAACTCGTCGGTCACGACACGCAACTCGGTCCGCTCGCTCGACTGAGGATCTTCGAGGAAGTCTTCGAGCGGGTTGGTCTCGCCGATGAACGCCTGGATGGCCAGCTCTGCGACCGCTCCGTTCACCTCGCCGATCTCGTCGAACAGTCGATCCTGTTCGGCAATCTCGGCCTGGTCGGCTCTGAAGAACACGTCGATCTCTAACTGTGCATCGAGAATCTGTTCGTCGATCGCTTCGATCTGGTCGCGGTTCGCCGCGATGTCTCGAGTCGCTTGGGTGATCGATGCCTCGGCTCCGGCAATTTCTTGACCAACGCTCCAGATGGCGTCTTCAACAGTTGCGACCGCCTGAAGGGCACGGAGGTGTCGGTCGGTCTCGGTCGACACATCAAATGTCGCGTCAACCGGCAGGTTCTCGACGCCAGACTCAAAGACGTCACTCTGGTTCAGCGTCGTGAAGTCGAACGACGGCTCCGATGCCAACGGCAAGTTGCCGAGCTTGAATCGGATGATCGGGTCCACCCAGGACTGTTTCAAGATGTCTTCGTCGAGTCCAAGGCCTTCGATCTCGCTGGCCTCGCCAGCTCCACCTCCGACAGCCCGCTCTTCGTCTTGCGCGATGGCACCTGGAAGAGCCCATAACCCCACAAGGGCTAGGGACCCAACGACGGCTGAAGCAACTGCCGTACGAGACGTGAGAACGCGCCGAATCATCGTACAAAAGTGATCGGAACGTTGAATTTCTAACTATCTAGTCACTTTGGCTCTCGGGAATTGGCCTTCTGGCACGTGCGAAGCCTTAAAAACAGAGGGTTTTTAGCGGTTCAGCGACTTTAGAAAGGCGTCGACTTCGCCCTGATCTAAATCCTTGCGGTAGTTGAAGCGATCGCGCACGCGTTCGACCATCTGTTCGTCGATCTCGTGCTGGGCGTCGTACTCGGGAAGTTGGTTCTCATCTCCACGGCGCTCGGAGACATAGGCAACCTCCACCCGGACACAGTTCAGGCCCGTGCGGCCGCACCGCTCGTGGATCTCGCCGGCGATCTCCATAAGGTCACGATCCCTCGACACGATCACAACAACATCACACTCGTCGGTAAGCGCGGCTGCCACTGCATCGAGAGCGAGTGCCACGTCGATCCCTTTCTCGCGAGCTCCCCGCCAACGCTTCACCTTTGCCTGATGCCGTTCGCCAGAATCATCTCGCCATGGTGGCGGCAGGTCGTCGTCAACTCGCCATTCCCAGTGGTAGCGAAGCGTCCGCTCAGTGACCCTCACGCCCGTCTTCTCGATCAAGTCGTGACGACGCTTCACCAGCTCGTACATGTTCTGGCTTTCTTTGCGAGCGTGAATGCCCGAGTAGTAGCGGGTGCTCAACAGATCCCGGTCGCCAGCGAGTTCTCGTGCGAGCAGAAGGGGATGCACTCGAGCCCTGAATCGTCGGTTCAATCCCTTGAAGAGATTCTGGCCATCGATGAATACACACACTCGTTCGGTCACGGTCGTCATCGTAAGCCTTAGATTGCGAGGCCCTCAAAGCCTGGCCGATGTAACCGATGGAAGAAGCGTCTTACTTAGCGGAGGTAACTCAAGTGGCGCGGCAACTTCTCAAGCGGTTCTTTTCTGTTTTTCTAGCGATCTCTATGTTCGCAACCGTCACAGCGACGGTGGCCGCCGCTCAGACATCCGGAGAAACGCTGACGATTCGATCGCGCGGGGTAACCGGCGAAGAGTCCATTCAAGTGAGGTCTGGCAATGACCTTCTCGGCGAGTTCACGACCAGCACCGATTGGATCGAGACCGACATCATCATCGACGCCGGAGTCTCGTTCGACGACCTTTCGGTCGGCTTCGTCAACAACTACCCGCACGAACGAAACGCCTTCGTTGACTGGGTACAACTTGGAACCGAACGCCGAGAAACCGACAGCGCTGGCGTGTGGTCGACAGGTCGTTGGAACTCGGCCACGGGCTGCACGAATGGTCCAAGTACTAACGACACGCTGACATGTGCTGGCTTCTTTCACTTCGGCGGCGAGCCTGACGGTTCGATCATCACGGTCGATGCGGTGGGCTCAACCGGTACCGAGAATCTTGAACTCCAACTTGATGGCGTCGCCGTCGCGACACAGCGCGTCACCGCGACTGGCGACGTGTCATCAGCACAAACAGCGACCTCGCGCTTGCAGTTCGCGTTGCCCGCAGCGGTCGACCACGGCCGCCTCCAAGTCCGCTTAGCGAATCAGGAAGTCTTCGAGGGTGTCGAACGAGACGTTCGGATCGACCGCATCGAAGTTGATGGGGTCGAACTTTCGAATGGCGGCGAGGTGGAAACAGACCCGACGCAGATCGTCGACCCTGCCGGTCCTCCCGAACCTCTCTCCCTCGACATTGAGGTCTTCGCCGAGAACCTCACCCATCCCTGGGGCATGGACTTCTTGCCAACGGGTGAGCTTCTCTTTGCTGAACGCTTGGGTCGTCTCAATCTGGTCACCGAGTCAGGGGTTGAGGGCATCGAAGCCGACTTCGAAAACCTTGGTCTCGGAAGCTCTGGCTTACTCGGACTGGCTGTTGACGCCAGCTTCGAATCAAACCGACGCTTCTATACCTGCCAGGGCCAAGACTCACCACTTCGCCAGCAAGTCGTTGCATGGGAACTCTCGAATGATCTGAGCAGTGCCACCAGACTCGAGGTGCTCGTCGACATCGCCCGCGACACCTCGCACTCTGGCTGCAGACTGCGGGTCGACGACGAAGGATACCTGTGGGCCACATTCGGCGATGATTTCTCAGCCACGACGCCTCAGGACACAAACTCGCTCCACGGGAAGATCCTACGAATCGACCCTCTGACGGGTGCCGGCCACCCTGACAACCTGAACGCAGGGGTTGATCGTGACCCTCGAATCTTCACTCTCGGACATCGAAACCCACAGGGCCTTTCGTTCCATCCAGTCACCGGCCAGGCCTGGATTAGCGAGCACGGACCAGACATCGAAGACGAGGTCAACGCGCTCGTACCCGGCGGCAACTACGGCTGGAATCCACTCGGTCCTGCTGGTCCCGACGTCTACGACCAGGACGGTCGAAGCATGACCGACCTCAGCATTCCCGGAGTGATCTCTGCGCCTTGGAACTCGGGATCGGACACGATCGCACCGGGCGGAATTGCGTTCCTCTCCGGAGCCGAGTGGGGCGACTTTAACGGAGCCATTGCAATGACCACGCTGAAAGACCAACGCCTCTACCTGCTCCGCTTCGACTCAGAAGGAGCCTTGTTCGACCAGACCATTCCCGCAGAGCTCGACAGAAGTGAATTCGGACGCCTGCGTTCGGCTCTTCTCGGACCCGATGGAGCGTTGTACATCTCTACATCGAACTCTGGGTTCACCAACGAAGATGACCGGCGAGCGGACTCGATCCTTCGCATCACTCCATCGAGCGGACCTCGCGAAGCAGCTGACCCTCGACAGATCGAAGTACGCTCCGAAGGCGACACCGGCGAGGAAGAGATCGAACTACAGATCGACGGCGAAACCGTCGCAACCTTCGAACTCACCGACCGCCTCGCCACGTACACCTACAGCCATGACAGCGACCCCCCCGGGGCAGAGATCCGCGTCGCGTTTACCAACGACGGCCGGACAAGCAACGGCGCCGACAAGAACGTAACGGTCGACTTCATCACCATCGGCGACGACGTGTTCCAAACCGAAGAC
>CAZHUR010000291.1:0-4114 GCA_964535395.1 uncultured Acidimicrobiales bacterium | reverse complement strand
GGAGGAGCGAGTGCGTCGGATTCTCATAGCTGAGTCCGAGGTGGTGCTGGACGAATGAAGCGACAAGAAGTAAGTGAGGCGCGACCCCAATCGCGCGGACGGTGACGGCGAAAGAAGAAGTAAGTGAGGCGCGACCCCGTTAGAAGCGGGCGACTTCGGCTACGTCGGGGCAATCGGGTTGCCACGCGTCGAGATCTGACAGACCGTTTGGACCGATGATTTCGTCGAATGCGTCGAGTTTGATCAGCTCGTGCTCTCCGGGCAGTGAATTTGACACTTGGCCGTTGTGTTCTAGGTACCGCTGCCAGAGAAGTGTGGGGAGCCGGCTTCCGAGGGGGGTGACTACTACGACCGACCTGCCAGCTTGTCGGGCGTGGTCGATCCATGCCTGGGTACCAGCGGGGCACAGCATGGTGACGCCGTCTCCGCTTGGTGACTGGCCGGACGCGATCGAATCGATCACGTCGGTACCGCCGGCTTCGGTAATCGCTATCGTTTCGGCAATATCCTCGGTCTGGTCTTCGCTCAGCGCGTCGGCAAACGCCCACCCAGCTTGGATTGGCTCGAGGGCTTGGACCATGTGGGCGGCAAGCCCCAACAGGCCAGGCGAATCGGGCTGGCGAGTAATCAGCCCCTTCAACGACACGAGCAGTGCCCGCGGGTCGTGCGCAAAGGCAGCGAGCGCAGGCACAGACTCTGCGACCAAGAAGCGGTCGGGCGCAGACCCCGCCCTCGCCACATATCGAAGACGCTCGATTGGGTGCATGAGCTGACGATACCAGCGACACGCACGCCAGTGACTACCCAAAATCGCGCACCTACACGCATTGAGAGCGCGCAGAAGCATCAAAAACCAGCTACGGTTTCGGCCGTGGAAACGCTTGATGGTGACCCGAATCTTGACCCGATAAATGGCGATGCTCGACCGTTCAGCGAGTGGTTGACCACCTTTCCCTTGCTTCTCGGTGTTATCGACCCCTACACCCACGAGTCGTCATGGCTGCTCGACACAACAGAGCGCATCTTCCACCACTACTCCGGAGCTGGTGTCCGAGTTGCGTGGCTTGCCGCGGGACCTCCCGACGGAGTGAAGTCGTTTCTCGGGCCCTACGCCGAAGAATATCTCACGTTCTCCGATCCATCTCGGGCGGCTGTCAAGGCGCTTCATCTAAAGACGTTGCCAGCGCTCACCCTCGTTCGTCAGGACGGCCTGATCGCTGCATCGAGCCAAGGCTGGGACCCAAACGGCTGGCGCAACGTGATCGACTCGTTGGCCGCGCAGGTTGGCTGGAGTGAACTGCAACTCCCCGGCCCAAAGGACCCTGCCCCGTACCCCGGCACCCCGGTCTGAAACGGAGCGCTTTCTTCGTTATTCGCAAACGGTCAGGCGCAGAGTCTCGGAGTTGACGGTCTCTAGCTCGCGTCCGAGCTCAAGTCGGGCCCACTGAGCGATCGCACGCTCGTATTCGACGAACTCGTCTGCGTCGTCGGCGCTCACATCGATCCGCACGCACGTTTGCGCTCCGTCACGCCACGCGACGTACCAGTCGCCACCCCACCCATCGGCGAGGTCGACCGATGTGCTCAGATCGACCGAATCAGCGAAGAGCGCGATCCACGCCGCCTCGCCCCACACTCCCTGCTCGAAGATCTCCCCCTCGGCCGGAGGCGCTGCCAGCGGCGCCTCGGCTCGGGCACCAGAGGTGAAGGAGAATGGGTTGAGTATCAGCTCAGAAGAAGTCGGAGGCGATGTAAGCGCTGCGTCGATGGCAGCCTGACCGCCCTCTGCCCAAAGCACATCGGCGAAGTCCTCGCCATAGTTGTAGCGGCCGAACTGCAGCTCCAGGAAAGACGAGTTGAACTCCGTCAACGAAACCGACCTTGGGAGGGCTTGGATGGCCGCTACTTCTTCTTGCAGCTCGGCTTCGGTCAGCGTGCTGCGATACCGGTTCTCGATCACCCGAGCAGAACCTTCGATCAGCGAAGAGAACGTCCACCCAATCTCGTCGGTTCGGTCGTCGTACTCGTCACGACTCAGCCCGAAGTGCTGATCTTCGAGCGCATGTACGAGTTCGTGGACCAGCGTGGTCCGGGCAAGCGTATTGATCTCGCCGTTGCGCAGCACGATCGCGCCAAGGCTCGTCTCGTAATACCCGAGCACTCCGGCCTCTCCGAAGCGCCGCCAAATGTCGTCGAGCGCTCGGTCATCGGAGATGATGCCCATGGTTTGATAGATGTCGGTGAAATCGGCGTACGACGTTGCATTCTCGGCGGCGTCTTCGTTGATGAGAGCGATCCAGGCATCACCGAACTCGTCGTCGTCGAGAAGCTGAACCTGCGGGCGGCTGAGAAACTCGAGCCCGCGTTCGGCCTCGACGTAGGCGGCCAACTCGTCGATGAGCGCATCGAGCTCAGGGTCGCCGCTGGTTTGGGCAACCGCCTCGGTCGTGGTGGTCGTTGACGACGTGCTCGATGTTGACGTTTCTGGTGCTTCGGTCGTTGTGATGGACTCGGTGGTCGAAGTCGATGAAGACGTCTCGGGATCGGCTTCGGCTTCCGTCGTGGCTACCTCAGCTGGTGTTTCCTCCGAGGACGAACCTTCGTCGGTTGTGACCTCAGAGGTGTCATCTTGGGAGGCATCGTCCTCGTCAGAGTCGGTTTCGATGGCTTCACCCGAGTCGGCGGCTGCGGTCGTGGTTGTTTCCGCACCATCGCTGACTGTTTCCTGAGCTCCGCAACTCACCGCAAACACAGCAAGGACCACAAGTATCGCCCTCATTGGGGCTTGTGGGAACCTGAAACGACGAGATTGCATACCTTCAGTATCGGCCATTGTCGACAAAACGTTTGATCACCTCCATTGCGTTACACTCGGCTCCTATGAGTGACTCGTCCCCAGAACCAATTGAAGAAGGCGCCGATGGCGCAGCACCGGCCCCAACAGAACCCGAAGAGGTCACTGCCATAACCGACGCAGCAAAGCTGATTCGGTTGGGAACCATGACCCAATCGCTGATGACCGAAGCACGTGAGGCTCCCCTCGATGAGGAAGGCCGGACCCTCCTAGCGAGGATTCATCGCGACACGATGTCTTCCCTTGAAGACACGATGACCGGCGACCTATTGGACGAACTCAAAGAATTCCAGCTGTGTATCGATTGCACAGAAGACGAACACGACGTCCCCTCCGAGGGCGAGCTTCGCGTCGCGCAAGCTCAACTCGTTGGATGGCTCCAGGGCCTCCACCAGGGTTTCCAGGCAATGGCGATGGCCCAGCAAGCAGCAGCGGTCCAGCAGCTACAACAGTTGCAGCAGGGCGCAGCCGTGGCCGGTGGTCAGCCAGGACTGCCAGCAGGCTCCGAAGCAATAGACGCGAGCTCTCGCCCCGGCACCTACCTATAAGACCCGAGCGATTCGCTTACGCTTCGGACAGAAAATCTGGACCGAAGAACGCTTGCCAGGCAAACCAGAACTCGTTGCGATGCTCGACACCCTCGAGTTGTGTACCCGCCAACTCTCCCTCGATCGCGTTGCCCGTGATCAACCATGTTGACCCGGTGACGTCATCGGTAAAGGTGTCATCGTCATTGGCGGTGAAGGTGAGGGTCTGGCCATCAACGACCGGACTGTAGGCCACTGCGCTGCCGATCGTCTGAGCGCTCGCGATGAACGGAGAGTCGAGTGCGTCGGTTGTGTCGCCGCCCCCGAGAACGACGAGCGGAACGCCGTTCACTTCGTCGTTGATCACCATCTCAGCGGCGATTCGATCGAAGCTGTAGGCAACGACGGCATCGCCCTCGCTGATACCGATGACCCGCGAGAGTGCTGGGAGGCGATCATCGAGGTCGGCGCTGAAGAAGCCGGCAATTGGCGCTGGGGAGGACGAATAGCCGGTGTACGGGTTGATGCCATAGGCCTCACGACCTCGAGCGCTTTCGCCTGCGAGCGACAAGCCATCGGGGAATCCCTCAGCGAACTGTCCGAACGAAACGATCGATGTCGGGACCGGTTCGAGTTCTGCTCCGGCGAATTCACCAATCACCGAGTTGCCCGTGATCTGCTGCCAGAGGGAGGTTGTCTGGCGATCCCACATCACGAGGTCGCTGTTACGAAG
>CAZHUR010000290.1:0-4120 GCA_964535395.1 uncultured Acidimicrobiales bacterium | reverse complement strand
GCATTGGGTAGCCCAGCCATCCGAAGATATCGATGTTGTCCCAGCCCTCTTTCTCGTCGCCGCGAGGTGGGTAGTAGTCGATGCGAACCTTGTGATCGATGTTTCCATAGAGCGACGGATACACCTCGGGCTGCAGGATCGTGTCGAGCACACCCAGCTTTGAGTTCTCCTTGGTCTGGAAGTTCTCCGGTGCGTCGAGAACCTCACCGTCTCGGTTACCCAAAATGTTGGTGGAGTACCAGCCGCGGATTCCAAGCATGCGGGACTTGAGACCAGGAGCGATCAGAGTCTTGATCAGTGTCTGGCCGGTCTTAAAGTCCTTGCCTGCTATTGGGACGCCTTCTCGCTTTGAAAGTTCGACAATTGCATCGACATCGGTGGTGAGGTTTGGCGCACCGTTCGCGAATGGGACGCCACTCATGATCGACGCGTATGCATAGATCTGACTTGGGGAGATGTTCTCGTCGTTGTTCTTCAGGCCTTCTTCGAAAGCTTCGATCGAAGAGTGAACATCTGAGGGCTCTTGGAACGCTTCGGTCGAAGCACTCCAGACCATCACCAGGCGTTCGCAGTTGTTCTCGGTACGGAAACGCTCGATGTCGGCAATGAGAGCGGCTGCCTGATCCATCTTGTTGGTCTCGGTCTTGACACGAACGCCTTCGATCCGGCTCACCCAGCGCTGCTCGAATACAGCGTCCATAGCAACAACGCCTTCGAGTTCGCCCGAGATGGCGGCCAGATCAGCTTCCTTCATGACCCCTGCTGTTTGGGCTGCCTCGAGAGCGTTTGGTGAAAGCGGATCCCAGCCTCCAAAGACAAGGTCGTCCAGGTCGGCGAGCGGCACAAACTCACGAATGAGTGGGTTACGCCCTTCTTCTCGCTTGCCGAGGCGGATGTGGGCCATTTGCGCGACGCTGCCGAGCGGCGGTTCGCCGGTCTGGCGAGAGTGGAGGACGCCGGCGATAAGGGTCGACGCTACCGCGCCGAGGCCCGGCATCAAGAGTCCGAGTTTGCCAGTTGCGGGGCTAATTTCACGTGCGTTTGTCATGAACGGCAAACTATAGGCATTCTGAACTGTATGCGTTGAGTGTGAAGTGATGCTTCAGTATCAACTAACGTGTTCTACAGTGCTTACCTCGCTTCCGTCACTCACCCAGCTCGCGTATCTGATCGCTGCGCTCGAGCACGGCTCGTGGACTAAGGCGTCTCAGGCGGTCGGAGTGAGCGCCTCTGCGTTTGGGCAGGGCATTTCCGAACTGGAACGCCGCCTGGGTGTTGTGCTCTTTACAAAGGAAGGCCGTACCCGCGTACCGACCGCTGAAGCCCACAATGCTGCAATCTATGCGCGCTCAGCGCTCGGGGAGCTGGAGAGCCTCGACCGGTGGGCGGATCAAGTTCGTACCGGCGAGAGCGGCTCGATCAAAGCTGGAATGATCGATACCGCGGCCGTTCACCACTTTGGCGAAACGTTGGTGCGGTTTCGGGCGTTGCACCCGAAGATCTCGGTGCAGCTCGATGTTCGTCCCTCGGCGGTTCTCTTCGATCGGTTACGGGCCGGAGAACTCGACGTGATTGTCGCAGTCGCTCCCGATGACACCGACGGCCTCTCGCTTATCAAGCTGGTGACTGAGCCGCTCTATGTCTATGCGCCCCCTGCCACCAAGGTGGGACATCCCGAAACGTGGGGACCCTGGGTTGGGTTCCCCAGCGGTTCGCGCACGCGGGCGCTCGCAACTCAAGCACTTCGCAAGAGAGGCGCTGACGTATCGATCGTGGCCGAAAGTTCTCAGCCGGCAGTCTTGTGCGAGATGGTCCGGCTCGGGATGGGATGGACCGTATTGTCCGCGACCGATGCGGAACGGGAGCCGCATCAGTTGAAACGAGCAACGAAGACCCCGATCGCCAAGCGAGTTTTGACCCTCGCTCAGCGCGAGGACCGACCTGCGACAGAAGCTCTTTTACGATTCGTGTCGATGCTGGTCGGCGGGGCACCGAAGTGATAACCCCTTCGTGACTACCCAACAGATCGTCCTCGTCTTGGTCTTGGCCGTTACAGCGGGTCTGATCAAGAGCACCTCAGGTTTTGGCTATCCGCTACTCCTCGTGCCCATCTTTAGTCAGTTCATGGAGTTCGTCGATGCAGTTTTGTTGGTCGCCCCTTCGAATTTGTTTCTGAACGTGGCCATTGTTTGGAGGCTGAGAGAAAAGCGTCACGATGCAGCAACCCTCAAATCTTTCACCGGTTTCGGAGTCGTTGGTGCCATCGTCGGAACGTTGCTTTTGCCGTGGCTTCCTCCCAACGTGGCGCGTTCCCTTCTGTTGGTGGTTTTGTCCATCTTTCTGTACTCCCGTCTCAAGGGTATTCGCTACGAATTTTCCGATCGCGATGCCCAACGGTATGCACCAATCGCTGGCTCACTTGCGGGCGTGTGTCAGGGAGCGATTGGAGTCTCGGGCCCGATCGTCACCCCATGGTTTCTCAGCCTGGACAGAGGTCGCGACGTGTTTGTCTTCTCTGTCGCATTCACCTTTGGGATCACGGGTCTGGTCCAGGTGGCAGTGGCTGGTATCAACAACCTCTACACAGCGACCACGCTCGCGGTCGGGTTGGGGATCATTCCGCTCGTCGCTCTCACAGTGCCGGTCGGTGCTCGAATTCGCCAACGGATCTCGACAGACGCGTTTCAGAAATTCGTGATTGCACTTCTTACAGTGTCCGGCTTAGCGCTACTCCTCCGAGTCCTCGGAGTGACCTAAGCCCTCCCTCAGGGTCGGATGAGGAGCTTGCCCGTGGACTTTCGAGCTTCGAGGTGACGGTGCGAATCTGCGGCCTGTTCGAGGTCGAACACGGTGTCGATCCGGATCTCAAGTTCGCCAGATGAAATTGAGCCGAAGACCGCCTGAGCCTTCGTTCGAAGCTGCTCGGTTGTTGCCACATAGTCGAACAGGCTGGGACGCGTAAGAAACAGTGAACCTCCGCTCATGAGAGCGAGTGGCGGAACCGGGTCGACGGGCCCTGAAGCATTTCCGAAGGTTGCCATCAGTCCTCGAGGTCGGAGCAGACCGAGACTCTGGTCGAACACCGAAGCTCCGACACCGTCGTAGACCACGTCGAGGGGACGGTCCACGCCCGCGATCGAACGGATCTCGTCAGCGAAGTCCTTTTCTGAATAGTTGATGACGTGGTCCGCTCCAGCCGAAGCTGCCAACTCGGCCTTTGGAGCACTTCCGACCGTGGCGAAGACTTCGGCACCAGCAGTCTTCGCGAGCTGCACGAGCAAGCGGCCCGTACCTCCGGCGGCGGCGTGGATGAGGCACTTGTCGCCCGGTGCTAACGGATAGGTGTCGACGGCCAGGTAGTGCGCCGTCATTGCCTGGAGCATCGATGCCGCCGCCTGATCGAAAGACACGCCTTCTGGGACCTGAACGCACCTCGATTCCGATGCGACCCGAAACTCGGCGTATGAACCTGCTCCTTCAGCAACCGCGACTCGATCACCAACGGCAAAGGTGGAAACGCCGTCTCCCAGCTCTGCCACGGTGCCAGCGCACTCTAGGCCGGGGGAGAAGGGAAACTCCATTGGGTACAGACCGCTTCGTTGGTAGGTGTCGATGAAGTTAACTCCAGCGGCGGCAACTTCGATAAGGACCTCGCCATCGCCGGGAGACGGTCGTTCGATCTCTACGATCTCGAGAGCTTCAGGTCCGCCGGCTTCTTTTATTTGAACTGCACGCATAGCGCAGTCTCGCGTGAGAATCCGGCGTCGGAAAGTTGGGCGGATGTTCCGCAGGTTCGATGAGACCTATTTTGGCGATTGGGGTGCTTGGCGAAAAATTTGATTCCGACAGCGGGCGCTTGGGCAAGTACGGTAGAGGTAGGACCAAGGGGGAATTCTGTGATTCAGAAGGTACTGGTGGCGAACCGGGGCGAGATTGCTATTCGGGCGTTCCGGGCTGCGACACAGCTTGGAATCAAGACCGTCGCGATTCACCCGTGGGAAGACCGCAAGGGATTACACCGGATCAAGGCCGATGAGGCATACCAGATCGGTGAGGTCGGCCACCCGGTTCGCGCCTACCTCGACCATGAGCTGATCGTTCGAACCGCTCTCGACGCAGG
>CAZHUR010000289.1:0-4123 GCA_964535395.1 uncultured Acidimicrobiales bacterium | reverse complement strand
CTGAGGCCGTGTATGCATCCCGTTCCAAAGAGGCCGATGAGGAAGCGACGCGCATTCGTCGTAAGGCTGGTCTCGACGCTGAGGAACGTGCACGGGAGGCTTCTGCGACCGCGGCCGAGATCGTCGCTACCGCTACTGCAGATATCGAACACGCCCGGTCGTTGGTCTCGCTCGATCGCGAATCCGCAGACGTCGAAGCATCGCGCCTGGTTCGCGAAGCTGAGACTGCTCGGCGTCAGATTCTTGAAGACCTCGCCCGTCGTCGCTCTGCCGCCCGTCGCCAGATCGAGCAACTACGCGCAGGTCGAGAGCGGCTCTTGGCTTCCCATGAGACCGTCCGTCGTGCGCTCGATGAGATCACCGAAGAACTCAGCATCTCAATGTCTGAAGCCCGAGCAGCAGCTGAGACCGCCGGTCATTCGGTCACCGATACCACGATCGAAGAACTTGAAGCTGAGATCGAACTCGCCCGCCTGAGCGGTCTGATCGGGCCTGCTTCCGGACCCTCGCCGGCGCTACCGAAGTCGTCATCGGCGAATGGGCAGAGCTCAGAAACCGCAGAGTCCGGCACGTCAAGTTCCGAGGACACAGCCGACACCGATGTTTCCGACGAAGAGTCCGAGGCCGACGAGTCGACCGATTCCGAGGCTCAGCAAACGGACGCTGAAAACGACGCTGAGCAAGTCGCTGTAACCGACACCGAAGGCGCCGGGGAGTCGAGCGAGTCAGACCTCGACAACGTGGTCGATCTCCGAAGTGCCCGTGACGATGTAGAAACGGGCACTCATCCGGCGAACGGACGTGAGGCCTCAGCGTCAAAGGTCTCAGATGACTCCGGCTCAGAAGAGCCAGCCGATGAGATTTTCGCTTCGCTTCGCTCGACTGATGGCAACGCTTCGGAACCGAAGAAGTCAAAGAAACAAAAGGCGGCCAAGGCAAAAAAGAATCCGCCGTCAAAGCGTAAGCCCAAGTCGAAGCGCACTTCTCACAAGGTGGGCGCCGGGAGCGTTGATGAGGTTGCATCCGCTGGGCTTGCTCGGAGGCTCAAGCGAGTCCTCGCAGACGAGCAGAGCCGTGCGATGTCGCAGCTCAAGAACTCCGACCACATGCCAGATCTAGACACACTGCTCAAACCGGTCGAAGAGCATCGAGACACCTATTGGGCCGAGGTGCTCCACCAAACAGACGACCCATCTGGTCTTCCTGAAGACGCCGGAACCGCGATCGATGGAATCGTCGAGACGATTCGACGTCGCGTTGGACACGCTCTCGAAGACGCCGAGGCCGACACCGATGTAGCGGTTGCTTCTCTGCGCAGTATCTACCGGGAGATCAAGACCCAGCAGATCGTGCCTGCGGCCGACGTCATCTGTCGCAAGAACCTGGCTACCACATAGCAACCACCACGTAGCGAACGAGGTCACCGGTGCTGACTCGAGAACCGCTACTCGGCACCCGCGGTCAGGTTCACATCGAAGGGCCTTCAGACGATGAGGCCGAGCGGGTCGAGCGTAAGGTTCTCGACGAGGCTGCGCGCCTCGAACTGGTCTTCACCGCTTTCGATCGGTCGAGTGAGCTATTTGAGCTTCGAACGACCGGGTCGACGACCAGCGATGATCTTCTCGAAGTCGTAGCGATCGCAGAGAGATGGCGCGATCTTTCGGGACGAGCGTTCGACCCCTATTGCCAACCGATCTTCGACGCTTGGGAGCAGGCCGCTGCGGCGGACAGGGTGCCCGAACAAGGCAAACTCGATGAGCTGGTCGCCATGTTGGACACCCCACAGGTGGCGACCATCAATCTGAATGCCATTGCGAAGGGCTGGATTGTGGAGAGGTCTCTGCACGCGGGACGGCAGGACTCAGCAGGGTTCGACTCCGGCTGGCTGAGTCTCGGTGGAGACATCACCCACACCGGTGATGGAGCGGTGGTCGTCGGAATTGAGGATCCGGCACGCCCGTACGACAACGCTGGTCCGCGAGCGAGAATCGAGCTGTCGAACGAGTCGTTGGCAACGAGCGGTGGTGGTCGGCGGTGGTGGACGATCGCAGGTAAGCGTTGGTCACATGTGCTCGATCCTCGGACCGGCTGGCCGGTCGATCAGTTTGCCAGCGTTACCGTTGTGGCAGCGCGTGCAGCAGACGCCGATGCTCTGGCGACGGCTCTGCTCGTGCTCGACGAAGAGACCGGCGTTGCTTTGCTGGAAGATCACGGTGCCGTCGGGTTTGCCGTTCGCCAAGACGGCAGCGTCCGTTCGACGTCTGCTCGCTTCGAATCGGTTACGCCAGGCTGAACCAGATGAGGCCGATGGTAAGCGCTGCGCCACCCGCCAGCCACACCAGTGCCCGTCGTCGACGCTTCTTCATCAGCAGCTGAATCCCGAGCCCTGAGAGCGCTACGACCACCAGGAACCCAGCGGAGATGTTGATGACCCACGACCATGCCACACCGGTGTCGCTGCCGGTATGGAGGTCTCGCAATGCGTTGACGAATCCCTCTTCGGTGACGGTCACGCTGTACTCGAGCGAATCGACCTCGAATCGTGCAATCGCTCCATAGGCGGGCCCGGTGTAGTTGATCGATCCCTCTCCGAGGATCTCGTCAAAGTTTGTCACCTCGCCACGAAGGTTGTGTTCGGCCCGAAGAAACTCGCTCACAGCAAGGAACTCGACGTCGCCGTTCTCATTGCGAACCGTGTCTGGCAGCGCGCCGTCCAGGACGGTGGTTACGAGTTGATCGCCCCCGAGCCATGTCGGGTTGTTGAGAAGTAAGCCGGTCACTCCAAAGAACAAGATCACCACGAACGCGATCATGCTGGCGTACACGTGAGTCCACCGCATCCATTTGTTCGTCACCCGCTTGGCAGACCCGGTGTTCTTCGAGCGGCTGCGTTGAACGGCCTCTATGCGTTCATTGGTCGTGGTCTGTCCGGCCGGCGGTTCGTTCGTCGTCCCGGTCTCAAGCATTGATCTGCACAGACGCAGCCGACAGTTCGCCTTCATCGGGCAGCGGGGTAGGGGCTAGCGCTCCAGCGAGTGTCAACGGTTCGCGGATCAACGAGTAGGGGCCGTCTTCTCGGGTCGATTCGATGCAGATGAAGTACTCGCCCGCAACAACGGCCACGCCGCTGGCGGTTCCGTCCCACGTGACTGCATACTCGCCGGGAGGACGTGTGGCTGACGAGATCGTCCTCGCAACATCGAGGCCGCCCGCTGCGATTCGGGCAGCGTCGCGAGCAAACCAGCGATCGAGATGATCGATCCAGCGCAATCCGCGGCGGGTTTGTTCATAGAACAGAGCGATCGTCTCGAGGAGCTCACCCTCAGCGTCTTCGATCCACACAGCGACATAGGGAGACTCGATCTTTCCAGGACCGACTCGGCTGTAGGTGAACGACACGACCATCTCGCCTACAACCGCAGGTGGTCCCGTTGGTTCGCGAGACGGGTCTGGTTGGCCCGTTTGATCCAATGTGGACTCATTGGGTGCGGTCGTAGTGGACGTCGTTGCGGGTGGTTGGGTCGTGGGAGCTGGTCGGGCGACGCTGCCAGCGAGGACCTCAGCATCGACGTTGCCACATGCTGCTGCTGTCAATGCGAGCAGGCCGGAACCGAGTGTTCCCTTCAAAACAGCCCTCCGGCTGACTTGTTCGAAGCGCGACTGATCGGGCGAAGCCATGACCTAACCATGCTACCGCCAGCTAAGAAACGGCTAAGCGCAAGCTGAAGCCGGGTTGTTTTGCTGTTTTGTGCGTCTTGGGCCGAAATCAAGAAGTTCCCGCGAACTAGACGTTTTGGTCGGTACTGCACAAAGCAATTGCCGTAGGGGCAGTAGCCTGGTGCTCTCATGGTTACTGAGATCGAGGAAGAGACCGAATCTGTGCGGCCGGGCCGCGGACGGGTCTTTGTCATAGTTCTGATATTGGCGGTTCTGGTCCTCCTGGCGTCTTTGCGCGGAATCCTGACCCTCTACACCGACTTCTTGTGGTTCGATGACCTCGGCCGGACCTCGGTCTGGACTGGCATTCTCGGTGCTCAGATTCTGTTATCGGTCGTGTTCGTTGCGATCTTCTTTGTGCTCGCATGGGTGAACCTCGTGATCGCCGATCGCATTGCCCCTGCTC
>CAZHUR010000288.1:0-4125 GCA_964535395.1 uncultured Acidimicrobiales bacterium | reverse complement strand
CCAGATGACAGAGACCTCAGGTTCTCGAACGGTTGGACTTGCATCTTCCTGCCCTGGTTGTTCCTCGGTCGCTGCATCCTGACGGTTCACGCCGATGTTGCTTTCCTTCAGCTGCTGGACGATCACGCGATTTCCCACTCGGGTCTCTAGCTTCCCCTTACTCTGAGCGCTTGCGGGCCCTGGTCTAGCCCGCGGGTGTGCTGACCTGGACGCCTGGGCGTCTTCACCATCTTTCAGACTTCTGCTATCGAACATGCGCCCCATTTGGACCTCTCACAGCTCACCGGGGCGAAGTAGTCGGCCCTGCTTGCGGTACTCGGCGGCAATGCCCGCGATCAGGTCGTCTGTACCGACCTTGCTTCGACCTTCTGAGGCCGATCGGTATGCGGCGGTCACTACGGCGTTCCGAATACTGCCGCCCGCAAGGTCGAAGCGTTCTGCGAGATCGTCGAGGTCGACATCGTCGGCAAGTGGCACTCGGCCGATCATCTTGCCCCACAGGATCAGACGTTGTTCGGCTTCTGGCTCCTCAAAGTCGATGATCGACGACAAGCGTCTCGTGAACGCCGAGTCGATGTTTCCTCGAAGGTTGGTGGCCAGAATCGCCAAGCCGTCGAACTGCTCCATGCGTTGCAGCAGATACGCAACCTCGACGTTGGCGTAACGGTCCTTCGCATCTGACACTTCACTGCGCTTACCAAACAATGCGTCGGCCTCATCGAAGAACAGCACTCCGTTCACGCCCTCGGCCTGGCTGAAGACCCGTTCGAGGTTCTTCTCCGTTTCACCGATGTACTTGTCGACGACGGTGGACAGGTCGATGACATAAAGGTCCAGTCCGAGTGCGCCGGCCACAACCTCGGCCGCAAATGTCTTTCCAGTGCCCGACTCGCCCGCAAACAGGGCAGAGATGCCTTCGCCGCGGCCGCCGCCGCGACGCAAACCCCAGTCGTCGAGCACCCGCCGCCGATTCTCGACTCGTGCTACCAGCTCGGTCAGCTGGCTAAGGCTCGACTCGCTCACGACGAGGTCTTCCCACACAGCACTTGCCTCAACCCGACGAGCCAAGCGCTCGAGGCCAGCAGAGTTTTGTGAACGCACGCCGATGGAGAACGAATCGGTCCGAACCTCCCCAGCAAAGGCATCTGCCGCCGTTGCAATCTTCTGAGCACTGCCTTTCGAGGTTGCGCTCAGCTGGAATGCTTCGCGGCCAGCGCCGAGACTGCGTGGAGGTGCCAGCCGTACGGGGAGCACAGGCCGCGTCGCAAATTCGTGGTCCCAAGTTCGACGACCATGGGCGACGACGGGAAGCCCGCTATCCATGATCTCTCGCAACTCGGCTCCACCAATGTCATCGATGGGTCCGAAGACCACCACTAACGAACGAAGTCGAGCTTCACGAATGACCCGCGAGGTAGTCGCCGGCCGATCGTCGGGATGAGTTGGCCGCAAGTCGATGACGATGCCCTCCCGGCCAAGCGACCGTGCTGCCGCGAGTGCCTGTTCAGCACCGAGGAAGTCGACCGAGCTCTGCAGATATAGGGCGGCTTTGGGTGATTCAGCGAGCACCCGTGCAATACCGGGATCAAATTCGGCTGTTTCCTCAACGCTGATGAGGCACTGTCGGATAAGGGGATCAGCCCGATTCGACCCGAGTAGGTGGTTCGTGACTCGATCGGGGACGCGTAGCTCGCGGGTGAGGAAGGGCCAGGTCTCGTCGACAACCTCGAGCAAGCCGTTCTCTAGCAGGGGAGCGTCGCTGTCGAACCTCGCGCGGAAGCGCGCATCAAATTGCGAAACCCCAAGAAGGTTCAGCACCAACCCTGGGCTGGCGCGCCGGCGCGAAACATCGTCGTGGAGATACCCGTAGAACCGTTCGAAGCGAGGGTCGAGGTCTGGCGCAGCAGCTGCGATGAGAATGTCGGCGTCCACGCTGTCGATCCCGAGCCGCTCCAGATCCTTCAGGATCGGACTGATTTCGGGTTCGGCGTCACCAGCCTCCTGAAGAGCGAACCGTGCAGGTGAACCCGTTCCGCGTTCGAGTAGTCGATCGATATGTTCGTCTGTGATGTACAGGCCGCGGTAGGGGTCTTCGGGGTTTGGATCGGTAGCTCGGAACGCTCTTGTTGCGATTGCAACCCGGTCCTCAAGAATCCGAAGGCGGGCGAGGATCCCTGCGTCAGGCTCGAACGACATGACGGGCCGCTACTCGTCGTTGTCGGGATCGGGAGTCGGCTCTGAACCGAGCGGAATGAAGTCGAGGGTTCGTCCGGGATGGGGGTCGACGCCACCGTGCAGGCGTTCGCCACCAGGAACTTCTTCGATCTGTTCGACCGGGACGCGTCGTTTGAGTGAGCGACGCAACGCTCTCTCTGTAACCACGTCTTCGGGGTCGTCTGAGGTTTCGACTCCTCCGACCTCGATGAGAGGGGTTTCGAGTACTGGTGGTCCGGTGAAGAAGGGGCGGTGCGGTTGCAGCGGAGCGGTGATCAAGAGGTCGAGTGAGGGCTTCAGCTCTCCTCCAAGAGCGGACCAGATATCGCTCAGAGATCGATCTTGGCCAGGTGGTAATGCAAGTGAGAGCACGGTGGGGGCTGGGCTATCGGCCAGGGAACCGACGAGGTCTTCCTCGTTCAACTCGTTGTGAGCGGTCATGGCGCGCAGCAAGGTCGAGAGAAGCTGGTGTTCGTCTTCGGGACGGGTGGTCCATGCCGTGAGCAAGTAGCCAAGACGGAAATGCCGGATGGGCGCGCCGCGCTCGAGTGTGCGACCTTGATCATCTTTGACCGGGCGCGGCCCAGCGGTTCGACGGCCCGTGTCCTCTCGAATGTCATAGAGAAACGCATTGATCGTTGGCTTGTTCAGCGTTGCTGCCCAGTCCTTCGTTGGCGCAGCAAAGGAAAGCTCAACGTCGTCTTTCCCGATCACGTCCCGCTCAATGACGGCGCGCAGGCTCTCATCCACTTCGTGAATCACTCCTTAAGGCTCTCGAATCGGGCCGCAAAGTTCGAGTACGAGTAGCTGTACATTCGAGCAGTCCTAGCTGCCTCTTTGTGCGAACGAAGCACTTCAAGGTTGCAAAAATGCTTCGCGATCCTCAATCTGTTGAGATGGCGAGGTGTTCGTCCGGCGAAGAGAGCCGCGGCGTGCAACGAGGTGTTTATGGCGATTCTCACACCCGAAGAGATCTATCAGTTTGCACGGCAAGCCGGGTTCTCTGCTGACCAGGCAGTCACGATGACGGCGATTGCCCTCGCAGAGTCGAGCGGTAACACCGAGGCGCACAACCCAACCGGTGAGGACTCGCATGGCTTGTGGCAAATCAACTTAGATGTGCACCGCTTCGATCCGACGACGATTCGCGACCCGCTCGAGAATGCGCGAGCTGCATTCGCAGTCTCCAACGGCGGGGCCGACATTGGGCGCTGGACCGTTACCCACGCGGGCTATAGCGAGGGCGCCAGGTACCTACGCCACATGGAAGCCGCCCAAGCAGCCGCTGTTGCGAGCGGCGAGCCCCAGGCTCGCGGAAACTGGAACCCTCCTGTCGACTACTACTCGCCCAAGGTCGGAGCTGGACCGTCTGGGGAAGGCGCAGACTTTGGCCTCACTGGCCAAGGCGTTGGTGCGTGTCCGGTCTGCGCATTTACCAACGGCAACATCGACCTCTCTCAGTTCGAAAATGGGAACTTCCCCGATGAAGCCCTGGAGATGATCCAAGACGGTGCTGGAAACACTGACTTTCTCGGCGCAGGCGCCCCCGCCCGCAGCTTTCGCGCCATGGTCGAAGCCGCAGCTCGAGACGGGGTCACACTGACTCTGAACGATGCGTATCGACCGATCGAAGAACAGGTGGCTCTACGCGAGCGCTACCTCTCCGGCGACGGAAGTCTTGCCGCCGTGCCGGGTACATCAAATCACGGGCACGGCTCGGCGATCGATGTGAGCAGTTCTGATGGCGCCCACGAGTGGCTGCGTGAAAATGCCGGAGACTATGGCTGGGTATGGCCTGAGTCGCTCCAAAACCCGGCCAGCGGGCGCGGATACGAGCCGTGGCATTGGGAGTACAAGGGCGACCTCGACCCCGACCCGACTCGGTGGATCAATCCGAATTCTGGCCCCACT
>CAZHUR010000287.1:0-4138 GCA_964535395.1 uncultured Acidimicrobiales bacterium | reverse complement strand
GCATGAAGGTCTCTTTGGAGCATGTGTTAGCCCACCACACGGGCCAAACTGCAGAGAAGATCTCCGCGGACACTGATCGAGATTTTGTGATGACCGCGGACCAAGCAAAGGAATATGGGATCATTGACGAGGTGATCGACAACAGAGACACTGTTGATACCTCTGGGCCGATTAAGGCCGTCGAGTAGTCTTTTCGAGCAATCGGAAACGATTCCATACTGAAACCGGGAGAACTAGCGCGTGGCCAAATTTGGTGAAGGAGGAGAACTTCTCAAGTGCTCCTTCTGTGGCAAGTCGCAGAAGCAAGTAAAGAAGCTCATCGCAGGCCCTGGCGTCTACATATGCGACGAGTGCATCGATCTCTGTAACGAGATCATCGAAGAAGAACTTGCAGAGTCGACAGACCTCGACTTCACAAGCCTCCCGACTCCAAGCGAGATCCACGAGTTCCTCGATACCTACATCATTGGTCAGGAACACGCGAAGAAGATCCTCGCCGTAGCGGTGTACAACCACTACAAGCGCGTCGAATTTGGGGCGAACCTCGATAACGAGGTCGAGCTTTCAAAGTCGAACATCCTCCTCGTTGGGCCAACGGGCTGTGGCAAGACACTTCTTGCTCAAACGCTCGCTCGCATGCTCAACGTGCCGTTCGCAATCGCAGACGCAACAGCGCTCACCGAAGCGGGTTACGTCGGCGAAGACGTCGAGAACATCCTGCTCAAGTTGCTCCAGGCAGCCGAGTACGACGTGAAGAAGGCCGAGACCGGCATCATCTACATCGACGAGATCGACAAGGTCGCTCGTAAGAGCGAAAACCCCTCGATCACTCGAGATGTTTCAGGCGAGGGCGTTCAGCAAGCTCTGCTGAAGATCCTTGAGGGAACCACCGCTGCGGTACCGCCGCAGGGTGGGCGTAAGCACCCTCACCAAGAGTTCATCCAAATCGACACCACCAACGTGTTGTTCATCTGTGGCGGTGCCTTTGCCGGCATCGAAAAGCTCATCGACCAGCGCGAAGACCGGGGCGGCGTGGGCTTTGGCGCCAGCATTGCCAAGGCCAAAGAACGTGATGACCTCGGCGACGTACTCACCCGCATCCGCCCAGAAGACCTCATCAACTTCGGACTCATCCCTGAGTTCATTGGCCGTCTGCCAGTCGTTGGCTCGGTCGGAAACCTCTACCGCGAAGATCTCGTTCGAGTGCTCACCGAGCCAAAGAACGCTCTGATCAAGCAGTACCAGAAGTTCTTCGAGTTCGAAGACTGCGAACTGGTCTTCACCGACGACGCCCTCGGAGCTATCGCCGATCAGTCGATCGCTCGTGGCGTTGGTGCTCGTGGCTTGCGCGCGGTCCTCGAAGAGGTGCTCTTGGCAACAATGTACGACCTTCCAGGTCGTGAAGATGTCAGCAAGGTCACGATCACCGAAGAGGTTGTTCTCGAAGGTGTCCTGCCAACGATCCAGGCCGGAAAGCCAAAGAAGAAGGATGTCGAGCCCAAGCGGGCTGCTTCTTAGCCACCAAAGTGGCTGGTTTGGATCGAGGGGACGACCGACCCCTCCAAGATCTGCGTTAGCTCACGCTCAGCCTTGTTGGTTGCGTATCGATGGTGCGCGAAAAAGATGGCACCTATCAACAAAGGGAAGACGAACGCTCCGACCGGTATGAGCCACGCCAGTCGACTGCTGTCGTTGGACGCCACACCGAGAGCCACGCCTAGCGAAGACATCGCCGCGCCAGTCACGGCCAAAATGACCATGAGTACCAGGGCAATCTTGAAGCCCGTAGAGTCGATTCTCATGCGCACCGTGGTGCCTTCGAGGGTCTGGGCAAACGTTGCGCGGGTCGTTGGACGGAACGAGTTCGCCTTCCATCTCCTCCGTTGAAGAGCGAAACCCTGATGAGAAACGGTGCCGCGGTACAACGGCCCACGGCGATCGTGCACGACGATCCAATTTTTGTGTGGTCCAACGAAGGGCGCCAATCTCTGCTGAAGAACCTCGACCGTGGTGGGCAAGCTCAGCGTTACTTCTCTCGCCACCGCTTCCCCCTCCTGGTGTGATCACTCGGCACTTTTCGGCCGATGCCGTTCGCTGTATTGGACTGTAATGGACTCGAGCGGCCGTTTCCCGCGTCTGTGAGTGACTAACTCAATAGGCTCAGGGTATGAGTTTTCGTGAGGCCCTTCGATACCTGGATCAGCACATCAACTTGGAGGCTCGGGCCGGCCATTTTGAAGGCCTTTCGCTGAAGTCGATGGAACAGCTCATGGAACTGTCCGCCGACCCTCACCGGGCGTTTCGCAGCATCCACGTAACCGGGACCAACGGCAAGGGTTCGACCGCCACGATGATTTCACGCCTCGTTCAGGCACAAGGTCTGCGCGTTGGTCGCTACTCGAGCCCACACCTCGACTCGATCACCGAACGCGTCGAGATCGACGGCGAACCTGTCAGCCGAGAACAGTTTGGCGAAGAGGTCATGGCGCTCGCATCGGTAGTCGAACTCGCCGACATCACGCCGAGCTACTTCGACCTGCTCACCGCCGTTGCGTACCGCATCTTCGCGGCCGAAGCGGTTGAGGTCGCCGTGGTCGAAGTTGGGGTGCTCGGCCGTTTCGACGCAACCAACGTGATCGAAGCCGACGTCGCGGTCATCACCAACATCGGATCCGACCACACCGACGGTGAAGGTGACTATCGACGTCGGATCGCCGACGAGAAGGTCGGCATCGCAAAGCCCAGCTCCACCCTGGTCGTCGGTGAACCCGACCCAGATCTTTCCGATGTTTGGGAAGGAGAGGGAGCAGCCGAGCTGTACGTCGTCGGCAACGACTTCGAACTCTTGGCCGACCAGCCAGCCGTTGGCGGTCGTCTCCTAGACATCCGAACTCGCCGAGGGCTTTATGAGGACGTGTTCTTGTCCGTGCACGGCCATCACCAAGCCGAGAACGCAGCGCTTGCACTCGTCGCAGCCGAAGAGTTCTTCGATGCAGCGCTGTCGGACGAGGTCGTCGCTGAAGCGTTTGGCGAACTCGTTCTGCCCGGCCGCTTTGAGGTGGTTGACAAAGAACCCATAACCGTCGTCGATGGAGCGCATAACACCGAAGCCGCTGAAGCTCTCAGCCTGACCATCGCCACGGCCTTTCCCGCCGCAGCTCCTCGAGTCTTTGTGTTAGCCACCCTTGCCCCGCGAGAGCCCGCCGCGTTCATCGAAGCTGTCGGTATCGGCGACGGAGACTACGTGATTGCACTCGCGGCAAACTCACCACGGTCGGTTGTCCCTGAGCTCATTGCCGAAGCTGCCACTACCGCTGGCGCAACTTCGGAAACCGCCTACGACCTCGACGGTGCGGTCGAGCGCGGGCGCACGCTAGCTGGGGTAGAGGGAATCGTGATCGTGACCGGCTCGATGTACCACATAGGCGACGCACGAAATCTGGGCTAGGTTCGGCGGCGATGCGAGTCTTTGTCACCCACAACCCCGAAGACCTGGACGCCTACTACGCAAAGGCCTTAGTCGAGCTTCGAAAGATCGCCGACGTGGTGCTCAACCCCACCGATCGAGATCTCACGACGCCAGAGTTGATCGAGGCGGCCAACGGATGTGACGTCATCGTCGCTCACAGAGCGACGCCAGGTGAAGCAGAATTGTTCGCCGAGCTTCCCGACCTGCTCGCTTTTCTCCGATGCGCCGTCGACATCAGCACGATCGACGTCGATGCAGCGAGCACCGCTGGTGTGTTGGTCGGCCAGGCGGACAAGAGCTTCGTGCCGTCGACCGCCGAGATTGCTCTGGCGCTTCTTATGGACACCGCACGGAGCGTCTCAGAATCAACTGTGGACTACCGAAATGGCGTACAACCCGGCCAACGGCCCGGCCGACAGCTGCGAGGCCAAACCGCTGGCGTTATCGGCTACGGAGCGGTCGGTTCGTACCTTGCAGATCTGCTGGTCGGTATTGGTATGGACGTGCTCGTCACGGACCCGTTCGTACAAGACGTACGTGAGCCAGCCAAGCGCGTCGAGCTCGACGAGCTGCTCACATCGAGCGACGCAGTGTTTCCTCTCGCACCCGCCAATGAAGACACCCATCACCTGATCGGTGCGAAGGCGATCGCAGCAATGAAGCCAGGTG
>CAZHUR010000286.1:0-4146 GCA_964535395.1 uncultured Acidimicrobiales bacterium | reverse complement strand
ACGGGAATGAGGTCGGCCATGGTCGCCGGGCCGTCGCTCACGAGATACCGCTTGGCCGTGTCGTTCAGTTCGTAGGTGTTGGTGAACTGATCCAACAGTTGCAGCGCGACCACGCCATCGAGGAGCGAACGGGTGTGATCGACCGGAGCGTCGATCGCCTCGGCCACCTCCTCGACCGACGACGGACCGATCCGCTGGAGCGTGTCGAACACGTCCAACTCGAGCGCTGCCAGCAAGATGTAATAGCGAGCAAGCCCCTCGATCGCAGCCCAAACCGGGGCCGAACTCGGCGGTTTGTAGTCGGTCCACGGACGGCCCTTGTGGGCCATCGTGTGGGTCTTTTTCAGCTCCGGATATGGGGGATCTCGTGGGACGAACACGGCGTTACGGTTTCAGCACGATCTTGCCGAAGAAGTCGCTGGCGAGCATCTTGTTCTGGGCCTCCGCAGCATCTTCGAGGGCGAACTCCGAATCGATGACTACCTCGAAGTCGCCGTTGCAGAACAGGTCCCAGACCGGGCCGAACTCTTCGGGTCGATAGGGGTCTGAACCCATGATCTTGATACCCGAGTGAAACACATAGCCGAGCGAGGGAATGGTCGCTTCGTCTCCCGAGGCGTTGCCACAGTTGACCAAACGCCCATACACTCCGAGGCCGAACAAGGACTGCCCGAACAACGCTGTACCCACATGATCGAACACCATGTTCACGCCAGCACCCTGGGTGTGCTCACGAGCGAATCCGGCCACATCACCAGTCCGGTTGTTCATGGCAAAGTCGGCACCGAGGGCCAAGGCCCGCTCGCACTTCTCGTCGGTCCCGGCCGTAGCGAGAACGGTCGCACCAGCATTCTTCGCCAACTGGATGCCGGCGGTAGAAAGCCCCGATCCAGCGGCGTGAATCATGACCGTTTCACCAGACGTGAGTCCGCCCACGTCGAACAGCGCGTGGGCTGCGGTGAGGTACACAGTCGGGAACGTCGCTGCGTCGGTGAGCGACATGGAGTCGGGCACTGCGTACGCGTGTGACGCCGGCACCAAGCATTTCTCCGCGTAGCCTCCGTCGACGGTTCCGCCGATGATGCCTAGGTCGCCGAACAGGTCACCCATACCCGAAAGCTTGGAATTGTCGGCAACCCCGGCCAGAGACGGGTCGACGACCACGCGGTCTCCAACCGCCACGTCGGTCACTGCATCTCCAACGGCCGAAACCGTGCCGGCAACGTCCATGCCCGAAATGTGGGGATAGGTGAATCCGGGCATCTGAAACCAGCCGTTTCGCTGCACGACGTCGAGTCTGTTCAGCGCTGTCGCCTCGACGTCGACGACCACGTCGCCCGGGCCGGGCTCAGGGTCCGGGCGGTCGGCGTATTGGAGAACTTCAGGCCCCCCGGCTTCGGTGTAGAACATTGCTTTCATTCGGTTACCCCCATGTATTCGAAGTTGCGTGGTGAAACGGCTATTTGAGTCCTCGGACGAACGGTCTGGCGAGCGCTCTCGGCGGGCGTACGCGTTTGGCGAAGATCGCCATCCCCAGGATGGTTATCAGGAACGGGAAGGCCTGCAGAAGTTCGGTGGGCACACCTTCGTAGAAGTTCGGGAGTTGCAGTCGAAGGCTGAGGGCAAGCGCAAAGACGAGACAACCTGCGACGGTGCCGCGGAGCGTCCAGCCTCCAAAGATCACCGCAGCGATGGCGATGAACCCTCGTCCGCTCACGATGTTCTCTTCGAATCGACCGACCTGCACAAACACCAAGAACGCACCGCCCAGCCCAGAGGTGAGCCCGGCGAAGTAGATCGCCTGACGTCGACGCTTGTTGACGTCGATACCCGACACGTCCGCGGCTTGGGGGTCTTCACCAGAAGCGCGCACCTCAAGGCCCCAGCGGGTCTTAAACATCAGCCACCACGACACGGGTAAGGCAACGAACAGTAGATAGAAGGGCCATGACTGTTCGAACAGAGCGCTTCCGACCAGTGGAATATCGCGCAGCGCTGGTATCGACAATCTCGCGGCGGTACTCGTACTCAACTCGACCTGGCGTTCGAGAAAACCTGCGAGGCCGAGGATCAAGATGTTGAGCGTGAGCCCGACCACGAACTGGTCGGCGGTCAGTCGATGACTCATCTCGGCCTGCACACCTGCAACGACGAGGCCACCAAGAACTCCGCAGATGATCCCAACAATGAACGAACCCGTAATTGTGAAGCCGAACGCAGACGTAAATGCCCCAGCGAGCAGCATTCCTTCGACCGAGATGTTGATCGTGCCACTTCGTTCAGCAACCCACTCGCCAGAAGCCGCGAGGATAAGGAGACCGGCAAACAGCGCCGTTGTCGTATAGCTAGCTTCATTCGAGAGCGCTTGAAAAAGGCCGCTAAGGAATTCCACGTCAGGTCCTCGCCGTCGTCGCGGCGCGTGCTCGGCGCCGATCCCGGATGAACATGACAGCAGGCGGCACGAGCAACGCCAGAACCAATAGGCCTTCGACTACGTCGGTCACCCTTGCCTCTACGCCGGTAGCCCCAACAAAGCTCGAACCCGTTCGCAGGATTGCAAAGACGAACGCAACAAAGATTGCGGGGATGGCCTTCTCTCGTGCGACCAACGCGACGAGCAGGCCAGTCCAGCCAATGTTGCCGCTGAAACCGGGAACGAAGGTGAAGTTGCTGAACTGAAATCCGCCACCGGCCAGCATGACCGCACCGGCGAGGCCAGCGAACCCGCCGCTGATGAGCATGGCCCGCATACCGAAACTGCTCTGCGAAACGCCGGCGCGTTGAGCGGCCTGCGGGCTGCGGCCGAGCATCCGCAAGCGAAAGCCCCACACCGTACGTGCAAGAGCGAACGCCACGGCGAGAGCAAGGAGCACAGCGAGAAACGCCGCGAACGGAACGTCGTTGTTAAAGATCGAGAGGTTTGGAAGCCGGCTTGCTTCGTCGAGCTGCTCGCTCACGTTGTTCCGTGCTCCCACCGACGCCTCGGCCAACAGCAGCCAGTCACGGCCGAGCGCAAAGGCGGCGACTTGGCTGGCGATAGTTACAAGCAGCAGCGTCGAGAGAACTTCGGGCACACCCCGACGAAAGCGCAGCACCCCCGCAAAGCCCGCCCACACTGCGCCGCCTACGGCGCCGAAGACCAGAATCACGACGATGTTGAACAGTCCGGGGCTGCCGATCCGAAAGGCGAAGAACGTCGCCACCGCAGTGCCTACAAGAAGTTGACCCTCTTGACCGATGTTCACGAGTCCGGCGCGGGCGGAGATGATCGTGCCGAGAGCGACGAGAAGCATGGGTGCAGCTGCTCCCAACGTGAGACCCCACCTGCTGTTGCCGGTAAGGCTTCCTTCGATGAGCGCGTTAAAGACGGCGAACGAGTCGCCGCCGGTTGCCTGAATCAAGATCGCGGACGCTGCCAGGGCTAATGCCACGCTCCCGGCGTAGAGAACAAGCCATTCTCCGCTCCGCAGGTTCGAGTTCACGCCGTCGCCCCGCCCATGAGCAGGCTTAGCTTTTGAAGGTTCGCTTCCGATCGGGGCATTTCGCCGACGATGCGCCCGCGGTACATCACCGCGATTCGATCGGCGAGGTCCATGATCTCTTCGAGTTCGCTCGAAATGAGCAAAACGCCAACGCCATCTGCTGCCGCAGAGCGGAGTCGTTCGCTCATGTATTCGATTGCTCCCACATCGAGTCCGCGAGTGGGTTGTGCGGCCACGAGCACCTTCGGGTCCGATGACAATTCACGAGCGAGCACCACTCGCTGCTGGTTACCGCCCGAGAGCGACCACAACGGAGCGTCAGCCCCAGCGCACTGGATGTCGAACTCGGAGATCATGGCCTGGGCACGTTCGTCGAGCTTTGCCTGGTCGAGCACACCGTTGCTCGCCACCTCGGCCGGGTTCATCAGCACGAGGTTTTCAGCCACGGACATGTCGAGCACGACGCCTGAGTCGTGGCGGTCTTCTGGGATGACGCCAACGCCAGCTGCGGCCATGGCACCCGGTGCCTTGGTCGACACAGCCGTGCCGGCGACTATCACTTCGCCGTCGGAGAGGGTGACGAGCGATGAGAGTAGGTCGCCGAGTTCGCGCTGGCCGTTGCCTTCTACCCCAGCAATACCGACGATCTCGCCGGGTCGAACAT
>CAZHUR010000285.1:0-4150 GCA_964535395.1 uncultured Acidimicrobiales bacterium | reverse complement strand
GGTTACGACGATCGGGATTTGCCGCTCGCCAAATCTGGAAACCTGAGGTCTGATCCCTAAGTGCCCAGCCCCAGCTCTCGCGTCAAGCGTTTTCGAGCCAAGCGAGCATGCCGCCCTCGAGGTTGATGACATCTCCAAAGCCAGCGGCGGTGAGAATCTCGGCTGCCTGAGTGCTGCGCCCACCACTGCGACACAACACGACCGTGCGACGAGACGAATCGAGTTCGCCCAATCGGTCGGCGAGCATTCCGACAGGTATGTTCACCGTTCCAGGCAGTGTTCCCTCAGCGACCTCATCGGGTTCGCGAACATCGATGAACTGGGTATTGGCGTCAACTACCGATGCGTAGTCGGTGACGGGGTGATCGCTGTGCATGTTTGAACTCCTGATGTCTGAACGACCGACACGATAGCTACTAATCGGGCCCTAGAGATGAGGGTTACGAGACCAGCTTGTCGACTGCAGCGGCAAACTCTCGGTCATAGTCGGTGACGGTGTTTCCCTGTTCGTGGGTTGTCAGAGCGATGCTCACCTTGTTGTAGACGTTGCTCCACTCGGGGTGATGGTGGAGTTTCTCGGCAAGAAACGCCACGCGGGTCATAAAGGCGAATGCGGCAGGAAAGTCTTCAAACTCGAAGTCTTTTGTTAGCCGTCCGTCTGACTCTGTCCATGTCATAGGGTCGACACTAGGACCCACCGACGGGAGGGGCAAGGTATGCGAATGAGGGACTAGCTCGTTAATGCCTTCTGCATGGTCGATGTCATGTTGGGCAGGTAGGTCATTTTCACCGCTTCGAGGATCTGCTGGATGTGATCTTGGTCGTGGAACGACCACTCCTGGACAAAGTCGTTTGCTTCAAAGATGCGTCCATCGCCGAACTTTGAGGTCTTCGAGAGATCGCCAGGATCGAGACTGAGCAGAAGCTCCGCCGACCGAGCGCGTTCGGCGCGAAGCTCCCCGAGCAACTGTTCGAGTGACTCAGCATTGAAATCTCGCTCGTTAATCGCCACCCATTCGTCGAAGGCCACAATCTCGGGTTCGCCTCCGATGATGGCGCTGATGCGGTTCCGAAAGGCATTCGCGTCGCAGTCGATCAGGTGCCCAATCACCTCCAGTGGCGACCATTCGCCGGGTTCGGGGCGGGTTGAGAGCACCGACGGGTCGAGTGGGGTCAGCAGCGCTTCGAGCACATTAGGCACGCTCTGAATTGTGTCGGCAACTTCGTTCAACGTGGTCATGGTGCTCAGACCTTAGCCCGACCTTCCGGCCGCAGAAGTTTGAGTTAGGTAGCTGATCGATCCCAGAGCAGCACAAGCCGGTCCCCCTCGAGGATCTCTTCGGGATTGCAGGATCGCTGCGGCACGCGCTCACCATCTCGCACAATGGCGACGAGCGAAGCCTCATCGGGAATCATCGAGGGTCCGTCTGACTTCGCGTCAATCTCCACCAGTTCAAGACCTTCTCCGGCCAGCATGAGATCGTCGAGAACGGTTGCCGCGTCCGGGTGCTGAGCTCCAAGACCGAGCAAGCGACCAACCGCGGCGGTGGCGTCAATAACGTCGTCGGCACCGCCCTGCCGAAGCAGGTGGAGGTTCTCTTGTTCGCGCGCACCGACGGTGATGTGCGCCGTCGGGTTCAGCTCACGTGCGGTCAGTGTGATGAGAACGGCGGTGTCGTCTCGGTTCGGAGAGATGATGATCGTGTTCGCCTGACGAATACCGGCTTGTTCGAGGATTTCGGTGCGACTCGCATCACCTACAACACCTACGAGGCCGGCACGAGTCGCCCCCTCGACTGCCGCAGTGCTCTCATCGACGACCACGATCCGGCCAGGGTCGACGCCGCGAGCTATGAGATCTCGGGTGACGGCATTGCCGGTCTCACCGTATCCGCACACGATAATGTGGTCTTTCACCTGCTGCCTCCAGCGTTGCTTGGCCCGTTCGATTCGACTTTGTTCGGTGAGCACCTCGACCGTGGTCGATACGACGAGGATCAAGAAAAGAATTCGAGCGGGAGTGATGAGGAAAATTGTGCCCAGACGGGCACCACTCGACACCGCCGAAATATCGCCGTAGCCCGTTGTGGTAACCGTGACCGACGCATAGTAAACCGAATCGAGAAAGCTGATCGGATCGTCGTTGATATCGACGTAGCCGTCGCGGCTGATCCGAACCACTAATGCCACGAAGATGATGAGGCCGACCGCCAGACCAACTCGTCGCAGGACTTGAGCAAGCGGCGACATCGTGCGCCGCGGAAGTTGAAGCTCGGCGAGGTTGGACATTTCAGAAGACTAGTTGGCGTTAGATCCTGTCAGGTGGAGAGATTCGGTGAGCGTGCTCGGCGAGTTCTGCGAGCACGTCGAGATCGATCCGGTCTACTGCGGTGAACCCGATGCTCGCAGCACCGACCTTGACCTTGCCCAGACGGTCGGCGTAGTGCGAGCCGAGGTAGGCGTTGTCCTCGACGGCGTTCACATAGAGGCTGATGTGTTTCTTCTGAAGTGCGAGACCAATCACAAACCACTCGACGTCATCACCCTTGGGCCGTGGCTGCACGAGGTCTCCATAACCAATGATCGACTGTTCGGTACCGCCCCAAAACACCCCCTCCCATAGCGTCCGCTCCCTTCCAGGCATTGCGTTCACGAGAAGTTCGTCGAGCAACATCATGTCGGCTTTGCGAGGATCCTCGAGCGCCGAAAGGAACTCGGTTGGGCCGATACTGCTGCGCTGCACGTTCGAATCCTAAACCCTGCAACGACCCTTGATTTGGTGAAACAACGCCAATCACGTCATGAAATTTTTACCATTCGTTAACAACTCGGACCCTCTACCGATAGGACCTCCCTCAACAATCAGAAATGGCTACGGCGAGACCAGTGAACCCCGAACAACGAATTGACGAACTGAAGAATCACCAAGAAGCCATGGAAGCCTTGCGCTCCACCGGCGGAATTGGCACACATGAGCAGACGGTCGAGCTATTTGCCAACATTGCTACCGCAGTAGTGGCCGACATTCACGAACGTTCAAAGTCTGTCGCCGAACTCGAACGCCTAACGGCGGCCGCAGCTTCGTTGACATGGGTTGAACGCGAGCAGCCCGCACAGCTACTTCTCACCAACGATGAGGCTCATGTTACAGAGATTGCACAAACCACTCTCGGAGAGTCACTCGACGACATCGTCCAGCGGTTTGAGAAGTTAGCGAACGCTACCCCGAAGCAGTCTTCCCGGTTTGTCGAGGCCACAGCCAGTTCGGTCCTTGCCTGTCTCGCCGGCGATCCAAACAAGGCCGTCGAGCGCGCTGCATTCCTACCTTCGGGATATGACCCTACGTCGAACCAGAACAACAGCTCCCCAACAACCCGGAGCGTTGGTACGCCAGAACACAGCATCGCTGGCGGCGCAGCTCGCTCTTCTCAATCCACTGCCGAAGCAGGAAACTCGGGTCGATTGATCGCGGTCGGCGCAGCGCTTCTGGCCGTGCTGGGGATCGTTGGCTTCCTAGCTCTCGGCGATTCCTCTAACGCGGGAAGCGACGACTTCATGGCCGCCGTTGACTCAGTTGATTCAGATGATTCAGATGATTCAGATGATTCAGATGATTCAGATGATTCAACCACCTCGGCAGACACGAGCACTTCGGTGCCTGGGGCACTTGCAGACACAAGTGAGTCAGAGACCGCTGAACCAGATGAACCCGCCGCCACCGAAACGGTTAGCGCGCCCGCCGAGCCCGAGCTCGTCTCCCTGAGCGTCCCCATGACCGACATCGTCGGCACCAACGGCGAAGCCGAAGGTGTTCTCAGCTTCGACTTCGACACCACCACCGGTGAAGTTTGCTACGAAATCCAATCGACCAACATCGACGGCCCATACCGCTCCCACATCCACGTCGGCACCGCCGACGAAAGCGGCGGCATCGTCGTCGACCTCGGCCCACAGGTATCAGGCGCCACAGGCTGTGTAGACAACCTCCCCGTCGACACCGCAGCCATCCTCGCCGACCCAGCAGGCCACTACGCCGAACTCCACGACATCACAGAAGAATTCACCATCCGAGGCCAACTCTCAGAAGCGATTGATGCGCCCGCCGAGCCCGAGCTCGTCTCCCTGAGCGTCCCCATGACCGACATCGTCG
>CAZHUR010000284.1:0-4156 GCA_964535395.1 uncultured Acidimicrobiales bacterium | reverse complement strand
CTCGTGGTCGCAGACATCGCAGCCGACCTGGCGGAGGGCATCGAGGCAGCAAACAGCGCCATCGATTCGGGCGCAGCGAAAGCAAAGCTCGAAGATCACACCGCGGCAGCCAACTCGCATCGCTGAGCCACCAATGCGATCCCGCACTTCAGCTGCCACACTAAGACGGTGACCTCACCACTCTTCGACCCCGTCATCGAGCTTGCGATCCGCGTCGCAAAAAGAGGTCAGAAGGCAAAGCCCAAGGTGCCGGCACCAACAAAGCTCGTGCCGTTCCTATCGTTTGCCAATCTGCCGGCCAAGGCACGCGAGAAGGTCATCGAAGTGGTCGACACCGACGACGAGTTTCGCCAGCGTGTCGCCGAGAAGGTTACCGAAGCCAAACACGGCCGCTTTGCCTACACCTACCTCGCCCGCCCTACGGGCTGGGAGAAGTACATCTCGGCCGTCCTCGAGGTAGAGAATGAGCCGGTCATCGAGTCGAGCAGCGAGATAGGAAAGCTCGAAGACAAGTTGCGAGCGGCCACCGCGGCTCGGGCTGAAGCCGAAGCGGACGTCAAAGAGTTGCGCACCAAACTCGAATCGACGGCCAAAGAACTCGACGACACCAAACTCGACTATCAAAAGCTCAGCGCCAAAGTCTCCGACCTGACCGGCGAGGTCGAAAAACTCCGGAACGAACGACAACGTGCAGTGAGCGAGCTCAAGACAACAGAATCGGTGATGGCTCGACATATTGCTTCGCGCAAACGGCTCGAAGACACGCTGGGCAAGATGACCTCAGCCCAATTGTCGAGCGCATCGGTTGGCGGAGCGATCACAGACGCCGAAGTGCGGTTCGGGCTTGACTCGATCGAAGAGACGATCGACCAACTCAAGGATCACATCGACGTCATGCGTCGGGCATCGACTCCCGAGCGCATCGTCGTCGCCAGACGAGTTCCGCTGACCCCGCCGCTGGGCCTCAGCGACGACACGACCGAGTTTGCCGAATACCTTCTCTCGGTGCCGAACATCGTGGTGTACGTCGATGGCTACAACGTCTCCAAACACGCCGTCCCCGATCTGGAACTGCCTGAGCAACGTAACTGGCTTCAACGATTGCTCACCGAGGCAGCCATGATGATGACCGGTCGGTTTGAGGTGATCTTCGATGGTGCGGACGTTGCTGTGCGCCAAGCCAACACGCACCCCCAGGTTCGCATCCGCTTCAGCCCGAACGAGGTCGAAGCCGATGACGTGATCATCGAAGCGGTCACTTCTGCCGAGTCCAATGCAGCCGTTGTCGTGGTGAGCTCAGACAAGCGGGTCCGAGCCGGGGCAACCAAGGCCGGGGCCAACGTGCTCCACAGCGCCCAACTCATCGCCGCCCTGAGCTAACGCCCCAGCCACCGATGTTGCAGCTATCGCGGATCTCGACCGGGAGTGTCGAGGATTTGGTGGTTCCGACCGGAAGTGTCGTGAAGTGATCGCGTAGCGAACGTGGACGTCGGCGCGGATCTCGACCGGAAGTGTCGAGAAGTAACTGTGTCGAGAAGTAACTGTCATACCCCGTCAATAGGGTCTCGGCTATGAGCTTCCCCGACACACCAGAGACCGATGTGATCACAATCGATTGCGATACGTGCGTCATGAAAGACACCGACGCCTGCCACGACTGCATCGTCACCTACATGTGCGACCGTCCAGCAGAAGAGGCAGTCGTCGTCAACCTGGCCGACTTCCGAGCAATGAAAGCGCTCGCCGAAGCCGGCCTCGTCCCCGACCTCCAACACCGGTCGCACTAACACGAACAGTAGGGCGATCTTGGCCGGCGCGGCCTAGATTGGGGCCATGCTCGATGTACTCGCAGCGATTGGCGACGACCACGGCATCGACAAGATCGGCTTTTGTTCTGCAGCGATCTTCGAAGACGTACGAGCAGCCCTCCATGAACGCAAGGCCGCTGGGCTGAGCGCTGACATGGCGTTCACTTACCGAAATCCCGATCGTTCCACCGATCCATCCAGAACGCTCGAAGATGCGAAGTCGATCGTCGTTGGGGCACGCTCGTATAGGCGCACAAAGCCCGAGGATCCCTCCGCTGCTCCAGCCGGGATCGCAGAGGTTGCCGAGTACGTATGGGAGCCGCACTACGCCGAACTCCGAGTGGGTCTCGACGCGATTGCCGCTCATCTCCGAGAACAGGGATGGGCCGCCCGGGTGCTGATCGACGACAACGCCCTGGTCGACCGGGCTGCTGCCTATCGAGCGGGCATTGGGTGGTGGGGAAAGAACTCCAACATCTTGGTGCCCGGCATCGGGAGCAAGTTCGTCCTTGGCTCGGTCGTGACCAACGCAGATCTTTCCCCCTTCGGTGAGCCGCTCGAAGACCAATGCGGTCCGTGCCGACGATGCTTCGACGCGTGCCCAACCAATGCAATCGTCGACGACGGTGTGATCGACGCCAACCGTTGCCTCGCCTGGCTTGTTCAATCGCCGGGGAACTTTCCACTCGAGCACCGAAAGGCGCTCGGCGGGCGCATCTACGGCTGCGATGACTGTCAAACATCGTGTCCACCGAACATACTCACCGAGCGTTCGAGCCCTAGCGAGACGACCGCTGGCATGACGAGCGTTGAAGTGGCCGAACTGCTGTCGCTCGACGACGCGGCACTCATGGATCGCTTCGGCGCGTGGTACATCCCGCGACGTGAACCTCGCTACCTGCGACGCAACGCCTTGGTGGTGTTAGGCAATGTGGGCGACCCGGAGAGCAGCGATGTGCGGGCCCTCGTAGAACGCTACGTAGTCAGTGACGATGAGATCGAGCGCTCCCATGCTGCGTGGGCCGCCGAGCAGCTCGGCTACGAAGATCTCTTCGAGGTGGGGTAGTGCAAGACCGCCAGCCACCACGACACCTTCTGGTGACCAACGACTTCCCGCCCAAGATCGGTGGCATCCAGCAGTACCTCTTCGAACTGTGGAGCCGGCTCGACCCAGACACGTTCGAAGTGCACACAACTCCCTACGCAGGCGCCGACCAATTCGATGCCGAACACGGTTTCAAAACCGTTCGGTCTACCGAACCCGTGCTCTTGCCCTACCCGTGGCTGACCAAGAGGCTCGATGCGGCTGCTGCAAACTTCGGCGCCGCCCTCCACGTGATCGACCCCGCCGTTCCGCTCGGCGTGATCGGACCGTCCCTCGCCCAGCCCTACGCGGTCGTGCTGCACGGTGCAGAGGTGACGGTGCCCGGCAGGCTCCCGGGCTCGTCGCACGTTTTGGCCAACGTGCTCGACAACGCAACCGCGGTGATTAGCGCTGGAGAGTACGCGCTCGGCGAAGCCGAACGGGCTGTGGGTCGCTCACTGAAGAACGTGGTGGTGCCTCCCGGGGTCGACGTCGAACGGTTCGCACCCACGTCCCGCGACGAACAGATGGCGATCCGGGCCACATACGACATCGCCCCCGATGTCCCATTTATCTTCAGCCTGTCGCGGCTCGTGCCGCGCAAGGGGATGGACACCCTCGTCAAAGTCGCGGAGCGGCTGCACACCAGATATCCGGACCTCGTCGTCTGCGTCGCCGGAGCAGGGCGCGACGAGAAGCGGCTCGGTCGACTTATCGAACGCACTGGAGCCCCCGTTCGTCTCTTAGGTCGCATTTCCGAGGACGACAAGGCGCAACTACTCGCAGCCGCCGACATCTTCGCCATGTTGTGTCGCAACCGGTGGGGAGGGCTCGAACAAGAAGGCTTCGGCATCGTGTTCGTCGAAGCAGCAGCGGCCGGCACGCCACAAATCGCCGGGCGTTCGGGTGGAGCCGACGAAGCGGTCCTCGACGGCGTCACGGGCCTCGTAACGCCAGCCGCTGCCACAGTCCCCGAGGTTGTGGAGCTCTTCAGTACGCTGTTGGATGATCCGGTGCTGCGTAGCAACATGGGTCGCCAGGGACGAGAACGAGCTGTCGAATCTTTCTCGTACGACATTCTGGCCAAAAGGCTGTCAGAGTCGATCTCATCGTGGATTGGCGACTTGGCGTGAGCAAACAGAACGCGCAGGCACCGCCTCCAAAACCGGACCCGGCACTGGCCAATCTCTCACTGCAGATCAGTGTTGTTTTCTCTGTGCTTTCGGTGATCACGTTTGCCGTAGCGCCTTCGATCGACCGGGTG
>CAZHUR010000283.1:0-4171 GCA_964535395.1 uncultured Acidimicrobiales bacterium | reverse complement strand
GACCCAGAGCGGTACCCGAACAAGCTTCCGTTGTTTGGTGGGCTAGATAAGGCAAAGTTCCGCCGCCAGGTTGGCCCTGGTGACACCGTCGAGGTCGAAGCCGAGATTCACCAACTCTCCGCCCGGTCTGGCAAAGGTCAGGGAGCCGTGCTTCTCAACGGCAAGGTTGCCTGCTCGGCCAACATCATGTTCGTCGTCATAGATAAATGAGGTAGCTACAGGCTGTTGAACAGATCTATTGTCGTTGCAAATGTTGAGGCATCGAGGTCTGCGTCATAGGTACCCAGCGGGTCGTCTTCGTTTGTGAATGCGTGGCCGCTGTTCGGGTACACGGTGAAGGAGACGTCTTTGCCTGCCGACGACAGGTCAGCTTCGAGCGCCTTAACCGCGTCCGGTGGGAAGAAGTCGTCGTTTTCGGCGAAGTGGCCGACCACCTTGGCCGACAAATTCGACCAATCAGGGCCGCCATCACCCAGCGGAGCGCCGTAGAACGGCGCGGCGGCACCGACGCGGGCGCCTTCCTTCGCAGCGATGACGAGGGTGAGCATTCCGCCCATACAGAAGCCAACGACTCCCACGCTGTCGCTCGTTACAGCGTCGTGGTCGAGTAGGGCCGTGACGGCTCCACTCATGTCGGTAGCAGCGTGGTCCATCTCGGCGATGAGCTTGTTCATTAACTCGCCCGCTTTGTCCATCTCGTTATGTTCGGCGATTTCGCCGTGGTACAGATCGGGGGCGAGCGCAACAAAACCGGCGTCGGCAAGACGGTCACAGGTTCGCTTGATCTGGGGAGCGAGCCCCCACCATTCCTGTATCACCATGACTCCGGGGCCCGAGCCCGAGTCGGGGACCGCGAGGTATCCGCGGGCCGTGTGTCCATTAGCCGCAAAGTCGATCATGTTTCCCATGAGCAGAGACTAGCTGTCGCCGCCGGGGGCCCACATCGTGGCTTGGGTGTCTTGTTCGAGCGCTGCGTTCACTTCCTCTATCGAGACGTCTTTCAGTCCCTCGGAGGCATGGGCTTTGAACATCTCTGCCGCTTCGGGACGTGCCTCGCTCCCGAGCCAGCTGTCCTGAGCCCACAGCGAGGAGCGGCGAAACGCCTTGTTGCAATGCACGTAGGCCTCGGCCACTGTGACAACGACGACCACCTTCGATGCCCGGCCGCCCACCGAGTACGCCTCGAGTAGCTCAGGGTCGGTAGACAACTCGGCAGTTCCGTTGATGCGCAGGGTCTCGTCCATCCCCGGGATCATGAAGAGCAGAGCCACGCTCGGGTTCGTCACGATGTTCTCGAACGAATCAAGCCTGTTGTTGCCTGACAGGTCGGCCCAAGCCACTCGTACATCGTCGATAGCACTCACAAAGCCTGGTTCTCCGCCCTTTGGCGAGCCATCGACCGTTCCGTCAGCGTTGCTCGTCGAAAGCACCATGAACGGAGACTTCGCAAGAAAGTCGACGCAATGTTCATCGAGGATATGGATGACCTTCTCCAACGGCACCGCCGAAGCAGGTCTATAAACGGATCGGAGTTCCTCGTGGGTGTTTAAGGTGCTCATGAACGGAAGTATAAACGCGCTCAAACACCAGCGAATCTGGACGATTGATAGCCATGCGGCTTTTGAAACTGATTTCTTTCATCGTGGCCCTGGGGTTCATCGCATCGGCCTGTGGAGAGGCCGTCGAGGTCGTTGCGCCCGCCGAAGACTTCGGGCCGGTCGTTGGCGATCCTCCTGTCACGTCCTCGACGACGCCGACGTCTTCTAGCTCGTCAGCGGTGTCGACCACGAGCGAAGTTCCGACAGATGCGCTCCCCTTTGAAGACCCGATCTCTGAGGCACCAGAAGCGGAAGGAGAGAGCGACGACGCGGAACCAGAGACTGACGCGTCGACCATCTTCGCTGGCCTTCCACGGACAACGCCAGACGGAATTTCGCTGACTGCGGTGATTGGAGAGAGAGACTTCGGGAGCGGGCCGACGGCGACCCTCGAGATCACCGGAAGAGGGCAGGGTGGCTTTTCGGCGGTTATTTCTGAAAGCGACGTAACGAGCTCGACTGCAACCATCGATTCGATCATCTGGGGTAGCGGCGGTCAGATCTTGGTTGTGTTGCTCGAAGTGGGCCCGGAGGTCAAAGAAGTGTCTCTCTACGGCGACGACGGAAGTTCTGACATCGCCCGACCTACCTCAGATGGCTTGGCAGCAGGTGCTGTCTTGGGATCGAACGCAGACTCGTTTCGAGCTGAAGCCTTTGATGCCGATGGCACGCTGATCGGCGAGTGCGCACACGACGGTAGTTTCTTACGTTGTACTGATTGAGCGTCCGTTGGACGCTCAGGCGACGATATTGACCAGTTTTCCCGGGATAGCGATGACCTTGCGGATTTCGGCGTCTCCGATGAGTTCTTGAATCTTCGGGTCGGCCAGCGCTGCAGCTTCCATCGTCGCAGCATCGGCATCGGCCGGAATCATGATTCGGCTCTTGACCTTGCCCTTGATCTGAATCGGGATCTCGATCTCGTCGTCGACCAGGAGTGCGGGGTCGGCAGTGGGGAACTCGGCATAAACAACCGAAGTGTCGTTACCCAACCGTTGCCATAACTCTTCTGCGAAGTGAGGAACGAGGGGAGCGATCATGCGAACGAGAGGATCGGCGACGTCTCGCGGAGTTGGGCCGTCGACCTTGGTCAGTTCGTTATTGAGCTCAGTGATTCGCGCAATGGCGGTGTTGAAGCTAAGCGCGTCCATGTCGGTGCTCACAGCGTCGATGGTCCGAGCGAGCAACTTGTTGAGGTCGTCGGGGATAGCAATATCGGCAACGGTGAGTTCGCCTGTTTCTTCGTTTACGAAGTTACGCCAGATGCGTTGGAGCAGACGCATCGAGCCAACGACCGACTGGGTCTCCCACGGGCGATCTTGGTCGATTGGACCCATGAACATCTCGTACAGGCGCAGCGTGTCCGCCCCGTAGTCTCGGTACATGTCATCGGGGGTGACGGCGTTCTTGAGGCTCTTACCCATCTTTCCGTACTCGCGTGTCACCGGCTTGCCATCAAAGGTGTAGGAGCCGTCTGACTCGGTGACTCCCTCGGCCTCGACATAGACGCCGCGGTCGTCCTTGAATGCATACGCCTGGATGTAGCCCTGGTTGATCAAGCGCTTAAATGGCTCGGCGGTTGTGACGTGACCCAAATCGAACAGCACCTTGTGCCAGAAGCGGGCATACAGCAGGTGAAGCACCGCGTGTTCGACGCCGCCCACGTAGAGATCGACGCCGCCAGCGTTTGGGTCGCTACCGCCCATCCAGTACTTCTCTGAAGTCGGGTCGGCAACGATGTCTTCGCTCATTGGATCGATGTAACGCAGGTAGTACCAGCACGAGCCGGCCCACTGCGGCATCACGTTCAGGTCGCGGTCGTATGTTTTGAGACCGTCTCCGAGGTCGAGTTCGACAGTGCGCCATTCATCGGCGCGGCCAAGTGGCGGTTCAGGCTCTGAACCTTCGTCGAGTTGGCGAGGTGCCCAGTCGATGAGCTCGGGCAGGTTGACCGGCAGGAGGTCGTCGGGGATCGATGCTGGGTGACCAGCTTCGTCGAATACGACCGGGATTGGTTCACCCCAATAACGCTGACGGGCAAAGAGCCAGTCACGGAGTTTCGTGTTGACGGTGCCTTCACCCGCCTTGGTCTCTTCGAGGTGGGCGATCATTGCCGACTTTGCTTCGTCGACCCCCATGCCATCGAGGAAGCCACTGTTGATCGCCGGGCCGTCACCGATGTACGCATCGCCGTCGAAGTCGTCGGGTGGCTGCACGGTTCGCACAATGTCGAGATCGAACTCGGTTGCGAATTCCCAATCTCGTTCGTCCTGGGCGGGCACGGCCATGATCGCGCCGGTGCCATACCCCATCAGGACGTAGTCGGCTACGAAGACGGGGATCGAGGCATCGTTGACCGGGTTCACCGCATAGCTGCCGGTAAAGACACCGGTCTTTTCTTTGTTCTCTTGGCGATCCCGGTCGCTCAGCTGAGAGGTTCGATGCCGGTAGGCCGAGATTGCCTCTCCTGGTGTGCCAGCCCCGCCTGTCCACGCGTCCTTGGTGCCCTCAGGCCAAGCGGCTGTGGTCAACGTGTCGACTAGAGGATGCTCCGGCGCCAGCACCATGTAGGT
>CAZHUR010000282.1:0-4174 GCA_964535395.1 uncultured Acidimicrobiales bacterium | reverse complement strand
GCTTGGCATACGTTAAGGACGCTGCAGACGGTGGCAAGATCTTGTCAGAGCCAGGTGGCGTTCAGGGTCTAGCGAACGTGAAGGGCGGAACCGAAGACGGCGTCATCGAATCTGCTGAAGAATGCCCCGGAGAATGCATCTTCATCGAAGTCTGAGAGTAGCGGGGCTAGCGGGTGAGCAACCTTGCGCTGGTGAGGAATCCTGTGTGGCCGACCATTCTGTGGTCTGGTCGAACGGCCTGACCTTCGACATGCCAACCCCGCTGCATGAACTCGGTAGTCTCTGACATTGCAAAGCCATGATCTTTGAGCGCGTCGCGAAACCTACTCACCTGAGTAATGCTCGGTGTGTAGGCAACGATGATGCCACCAGGACGCAGTGCCTGTGCAGCGTGAGGTACCACTTGCCACGGTTCGGGTAGGTCGAGAACAACCCGGTCGAAGTCGGTCTCATCGATGCCGTCGTAGGCGTCACGAAGCTGTACGTCATAACGATCCAGCGCCTGCGCACCGAGAAAGTCTGAGACGTTGCTCTGGGCACGCTGAGCAAAGTCTTCTCGAAGTTCGTAACCGGTGATCTCGGCACCCACGCGCAGCATGCTCATCGAGAGAGCACCAGACCCCACACCACTCTCAAAGACCTTCGCCCCCGGAAAGATGTCGGCGATCATCAGAAGTGGGCCAATGTCTTTGGGATAGATCACCTGAGCGCCACGGGGCATCTTCAAGATTCGCTCAGAAAGCGTTGGCCGCAACACCAGGTAGGTACTGCCCTTAGCTGAACGGACGACGCGCCCTTCGGACTTTCCAATGAGGTCGTCGTGGGCGAGGCTGCCCGTGTGGGAGTGGAACTCGTCACCCGCCGCCAGAGTTACCAGGTAGCGGCGGTCCTTATTGTCGATCAGTTGGACCGTCTCGCCCTCAGTGAGTGTGCGTGTCATGTGTCGATCTTGTCTGGTCTGTCGCCAATTTCCACCGAAACCCCAGTTCCCGCGAGCTCGACGAGGCGACAGAACGAGCACTTGTTGTTGTTCGATGGGCTGCCACACACCTCACATGGCGAAATCGTGCCGCCGGTTTCGGCCGCTGCGTCGGCCACAGCGTTTGCAAAAAGGTCAGCTGCGCGATCGAGGAAGCCAAAGTAGAAGGCGTGCTTGGACCCAGGTGAAGCCACTTCCATCTGGTTAAGGAGTTCTTTGTACTCAAGGTGCTTGTTGCCCGCTGCCATTGGACACTCCTCGACCACGTAGTCGAGTCCCCGGAGAACGCAATAGGCGGCCATCTCTCGCTCGCCGAGCCGGATGAGAGGCTTGGCCTTGCGGGGGAAACCGTTCGCCGCGGGAAGCACCGGATGTTGACGAGCCAGATAGTCGCTCTGCCAGCGACTGACGTTTCCAAACAAGACCGCGGCTTCGTCGTCGAGGTTGTGGCCTGTCACGACCACGTCGTATCCGCCCTCGATCGCAACTGAGTCAAAGATGTGACGTTTGCTCAGTCCGCACGACGAACACGGCACGCGCTTGGTTGCCTTAGCTGCGCTCGGCACGGTAAAGCCATGTTCATCACTGAGCGAGTAGTGGTGAAGCGTTGCGCCGCGCTGGTCTGCAAATGCATGGGCGAGGGCTTCGCCGCGCTCGGAGTAGTCGTCGATTCCGAGACCTATCACCAGCCCATCAGCCTCATAACCAAGTTCGAGCAAGATATCCCACAGAGCGAGCGAGTCCTTGCCTCCTGACACCGCCACCAACACGTTCGCGTCCGGCTCGAACATCTTGAACTTGTGGATGGCCTTCGCGACCTGACGATGGCAAAACGCGATGAAGTGTTCGGCGCAGAACGCGGAGTTGTGCTGACGAAGTTCAATAACGATCCGGCCCTTGCAGACGCGACACTTCATAGGTTCCTACTAACCGAGTTTCTTAACCGCCAGAGATGACGCTACGGATCTCGATGTCATCGTCGTCTCGGAGCTTGGTATCTCCAGCAAACAGCGTGCCGTTCACAATTACTAAAACGGACTCACGATTCAATTCGAGCGAGTCGACGAGTGCCGAGACGGTGATCGGCCCGCCAACGTCGATCTCGCGGTCCGGATTACGCAGCCGGACTTTCATCACTCGCTAGCCGAGGAACCGCGGGCTCGTTCGGCCTTCGCACGTGCCTTCAGCGCTGCCTTGGCGACCTTTTCTGCTTCACGGTCCGCAATGGCTTGCGCCTTAGCCTGAGCTTTTGCGGCCTTAGCCAGTTCCTTTTCAGCCGCCGCTTGTGCTTTGGCGTCGACCTTTCGAAGCTTCTTGGCTTCCTTTGTGGCTTTCTTGGCCTCTCGAAGTTCGGCACGTGTGGGCTTTGGAGGCTCGAACACATCTTCGCCGAGGATCTGATTGATTCGCTCTGGTGACGGGGCGGACAGAATTTTCTCGCCCATGACTCCAAGAGCAAGCCCGGTCATGGAGTTTGCGCGCTTTGGCTTGCGCTTGGGCCCAATTAGAAACTTGCGACCCTCGCCTCTCCCCTTCTTGGTCTTTTCGGGTTCGTGAACTACCGCCCAGACCTCGCCCTCTTTTAGAGGCTCATCGAAGCTGACGGGCGGGTCACCACCTTTGGAGACCTTGGAAAACTGTTTGTACAAGAACTGCGATACCCAAACGGCCCGCCAAATCGGCGAGCCACCGAGAAGTCCCTGACGGAGGGCACGAGCCTTGACTAGTCGCTTTATCGCATTCACGAGTGCTATTCGACCCCGGTCAGATACGACGGATCTGCACGACGGCAGACTTCTTCTTGCCGGTCCGCTGGCCGAGCAAGTAGGTGATCAAGATGATCAAGATCGCGACCAGCCCTACCGCTGGGATGATCTTGTTGCGCTTCTCGGTCGTGACCTGCTCTACGTCGGTCTTGATCTCTCGAAACTTCGCCTCGAGGTCATCTTTGGAAATAGGTGCTTGCTCGGTGCTTCCGACCAGAGAATCGTCTGGGTTTACGGCATCGTCCTTCTTGCTCATTGTTCACCGAGTCCTTTCGTAATGCGGGTGGCGAGGAAACCTAAGACCATCGCCGCGACTGCGAAGACGATCAGATACGGAGCGAACACGAACCAGCCAATACCGTCTTCGCCGCCGTTAAACGCTTCGATCTCTTGGAGTCCGCGTAGTCCAGCGAGGGCCAGGAAGAAAAAGCCCAATCCATAACAGAGTGCGCCCGGTACGCCGAACTTGAGGTACTGACCAATACCGGAGAGCGGGGTTGCCGTCTCCTGGATGGCGTAGGCCTTTACGAGGTCAAAGACCTCTTGGACGTTCTCGACCGGAGTCTTAGGTGTTTCTGCCACGGGGATAAACCTAGCGGGTTGGGGCGCATCGCGCCGAGCCGGTGTTGGGGTGGGTAGTAATCATTCTTGAGTCGCGATTAGGACGAACAGTTTGTCGTTCAACAACTGAGACAGTAGCGCTATCTGTTCCCGGGTCGTGGATGCTTCCAGGATGCGCTGACGATCGAACTCTCCCAAGGGCGACAGGGCCGACATCTGATCCAATTTCTGCTGCGGATCTTCGCTAAAGGAGATGTCTCCGGGACCGTCGACGCCAGCGTTCTTTGCCACCGCGTCCATTGTCTTGCGCAACAATTCTTCGACGTCGGCCAGAGAGTCACCGCCGTTGTCAGCGACTGTTCGGGTGGAAACAACTGCGCGGGGGTACGGGTCGTCGGCGAGCCATTCGTGAACGTTCAAACGTCCTTTCCCAGCGGTGATCACTCCCCACCGCCCATCATCAAACTCTTCGGCCTGGAGGATCTCCACGTGGGTGGCAACACGAGTCCGCTCATCACCTCCACCAACTTCGTGACCACGTGAAATGAGCACGATTCCAAAGCTCGCATCCAGCGAGGTGGCATCCGAGGTGGTCGTTAGGTCGCGAATCAGCGCTCGATAACGCTCTTCGAAGATGTGAAGCGGGACGACCTGGCCGGGAAAGACAGTCGACCCCAGCGGAAACATCGGAAGGGTGAACTGGGCGTCGGTCATTGGATCGGCGCGAATGCTTCGATGCTGGGACCTTCCGGGAAGCCAACAGGCTGGGGGGGATTGGGGTCCTGGGCCTGCCTCTTATACACATTTCCGGCCCCCCAAGACCCTACCGTATCCTGTATCCCTTCTTTTGCTTGAAAAAAAAAAAGTT
>CAZHUR010000281.1:0-4176 GCA_964535395.1 uncultured Acidimicrobiales bacterium | reverse complement strand
GGTACCGACGAAGCGCCGGGAGATCTCGAACTGGTCGACGGCGCGATGTGGAAGACCTATCGCGGCATGGGCTCAGCGGGTGCGATGCGTGGCCGCGCCGCAGACCGTTATGGGTCGGGCCAAACACCGGGAAAGCACGTGGCCGAAGGCGTCGAAGCTCGCGTGCGCTACGCAGGCTCGATCTCCGATCTCATCGGCCAAATGGCAGGTGGGCTCCGCTCGGGAATGGGTTATGCCGGAGCCGCCGACATTGACGAACTCCGTACCCGCAGCCGCCTCGTGCGCATCACCCAGTCAGGGCTGCGAGAAAGCCACCCTCACGACGTGGCCGTGATGCGGGACGAATAGTGCTCGAAAGAGACAGGTGACCAAAGACATCGATCCGGCGAACACCCCACTCACTCCAAACCTCGAGATGACCGAGGAGGAGTTGCAAGTGCTCGCACAACAGCTCGCAAAGCCAGAAGGTGCGCGCGGCCAAGAGGTCGCGAAGGCGATGAACGAGTCGAACCACACGATGACCGTGGCTACTTTCGAGGCACTGGCGGTCAACAATGACGACAACCTTCTGGAGATTGGTTTCGGAAACGCTGATCACGTTCCCGAACTACTCGCAGTAGCTAGCGGGCTTCGATACACCGGTGTTGATATCTCTGAGACGATGGTGAGCGAGGCAAAGAAGGCCAACGCATCACTTACCGAATCGGGCGAGGCAACATTCCATCTCGGAAATGGTCGACAAATCGACTTCGCCGCAGGCAGCTTTCAACGAGTATTTACTGTCAACACCATCTACTTCTGGGAGGATGCAACGTCGTATCTCCAGCAAATTGAGCAGGTGATGGCACCCGGCGCCACGCTCGCAATCGGTTATATACGTTCCGACTTTCTGAAGACGTTGCCCTTCACCAAATGGGGCTTTACTTTCGTCGACGACACCGACATCAATGCGCTCGCCCAATACACCAGCCTCACTGTCGACGACTTCTTGCATTTGACCACCGAGGTAAAAGATGCGAGCGGTACGCCTCGCACCCGCCCATTCTCAGTCGCCAAACTCATCAAAGCCGGATAGCACCCCGGACATCCGAGGACCAGAATCGCAGCCTGTTCGTTACGCCCTCTGAGCGACCGCCCACGTTCCGGTGCCTGCCCGACTGTGAGTCGTACGCCACTCGCCCGGGAGCGCCCGGTCAACTTCTTTGGCGGTGAGGTGAATAGGTGTGTTCTCGCCGAACGTGTTGACCCACACGAGTGACCCGGAGGGGCGCAGGACGCGATCGACTTCGGCTGGGAAGAGGATCATGTTGACCAAAACCAGAACATCGATCGAGTTCGTCTCAACAGGTAGTGCAGCTGCGTCAGCAAGCACGCGTGGACCGTATTCGGGCGGAGCTTCTTCGAGCATGCCCAACGACCGGTCGAGCGCAACGACCTGATCGAACCGCTTCGCAAGTTCGCGGGTGCCAAGGCCAGTGCCGGACCCCAACTCGAGCACACGATCGCCTTCCACCTCGGCTCCGTCGGCCCCCCGGTCGAGAGCGTCATGGAGCAAGGCATCTCGATCGGGCTTGTCGTGACCGGCCGTCCAATCTTTGGCCATCTCTGAAAACATGTCCGCTATCTGAACCGCCGTCTCCTCGGACCACTCGTTGTCGAACGCCACCTTCAACGTGAGCTCTCGCATCGCATGAGCCACCTCGAGTTTTGGAGGCGGAGGTTTAGTACCAGGTGCGTTCGGAAGCTCGTTCAATGCCATCGCTCATGACGCTAACCTCATACGGTGATCAATCTTCGACTTTTGGACGACGAGACCTACCGCGCTGGCGCAATTCTGAAGGGCGCCACCTCTGAGCAACTCGACGAGTTGGCAGCTGCCGAAGAGACTCGCCGCTCGATGCTCACCGAAGTTGAAGAGCTGCGGAGCCAATCGAATGCTGTCTCCAAAGAGATCGGCCAGGCATCTCCCGAAGAGCGGCCAGCCAAGATCGAAGCGGCCAACGTCGTGAAGCAGCAACTCAAAGACAAAGAGACCGCACTCGCCGAGCTACAAGCTGCTGTCGACGAGAAGGTGCTCCAGGTCCCGAACCCGGCTCACGAGTCGGTCCCAGGCGGCGGCGAGGAAGACTTCGAACTCGTAGTAACCGTCGGCGACCAGGCGCCACCACCCTCGATGGATCACGGCGAGTTCGGCGCATCGATGGGCTGGGTCAACACCGAAAAGGGTGCTGACGTTAGTGGTTCACGCTTTGCCTACCTTCAGCGTGAAGCTGTGATGCTCGAGTTCGCGCTCGTGCAGTGGGTGATGCAAAAGCTCGTGGCCCGAGGGTTCATCCCGACCGTGCCGCCGGTGCTCGTACGCGAACAAATGATGATCGACGCAGGGTTCTTCCCCACCGACGAGCACCAGGTGTACGCCGTCCCCGAGGACGACCTGTACCTCGTGGGCACCTCGGAGGTGCCCCTTGCCGGGCTTCATCGTGGCGACCGACTCGATCTTGGCGACCTTCCGTTGCGCTATGCGGGGTTCTCTTCCTGTTTCCGGCGTGAGGCAGGTACCTACGGCAAAGACACCACTGGCATCTTCCGCGTGCACCAGTTCGACAAGGTCGAGATGTTTATCTGGAGTGATCCCGCGAAGTCTTGGGAAGAGCACGAGCTTCTGCTCGAGATCGAGCGCGAGATCCTCGACGATCTCGGCCTCCCCTACCGCGTGATCAACGTTGCTGCTGGCGATCTGGGTAACCCGGCGGCAAAGAAGTACGACTGCGAGGTGTGGCTGCCAAGCGAGGGTACGTACCGCGAGCTCACATCGTGTTCGAACTACACCGACTACTCGGCGCGCCGCCTCGGTACACGGGCCAAGGGCGAATCGGGAACCGAGTTTGTTCACACGCTCAACGGCACCGCCTGTGCGGTCGGCCGCACGCTGGTGTTCCTCATGGAGCATTACCAGCAGGCGGACGGATCGTTTGCGGTGCCAGACGTGCTTCAGCCGTTCACCGGGTTCAAGGTTGTGAACGCACCCGACTAGTCGTCGTCAAGAGAAACGTGCGGGTCGAATCTGGGGTCTACCTCACCAGGCTCGAGTGGAGTCATTGCTAGATCGATCGCGCTCCATAGCGTTTTGGAGACTGGGTAGAAGACGATGGTCGTTACCACCGCAATGGTGCCTAAGATCAGCGAGACTCTGCCCGGCTGAAGCGGTTCGGGCGCTGAAACCGCTATCGCTATGAGTAGGCCGATCAAGACAACGCCGAATGTGACGATCGTGTTCATCCCCACGCCGCCGACGAAATGTCCCTCTTTACGCTCGATCGGGAACTGGCACCGAGGACACGTCCCCTTGACGCGAACCCATCTCGACGTGAGCAGAGAGAGTCCACAGACAGCACATCTACCGGTGAGGCCGCGGAACAATAGTCGTGGACGCGTCATTGGCGGCCGGTTCAGTTCCACCGCTCAAGGATACTGGACGCGTCTTGGGACGTAACTACAAGGTCTTTGACCGCTCGCCGTGAACCACGCCTTCGAGACGTTGCCCTATTCGACCTTAGACGGAGCGGTCCGTTCGAACTCTTGGGTGACGTCGTCGTAGGTCAGTGGACGAACAACTCGCCTCTCGAATTCGGAGGCACGTTCTTTCGATGCCCACATGAAGAATCGCACACCGATCAGCGTCCAGAGGAAGAAGCCACCGAGGACCTTCATGATGAAGCCGGCCATTTGCTGATCGTTGACTGCGGAGAGGCCGAAGAGTCGAATTGGACCGTCGTAGGCCGGGTATACGACGCCATCGGCGAACGTGAGCCAGCCTGCGGGGACGGTTGGAATGATCGACATCAGAAACAGATACACCATCTGTGCTGGCGGGCTGAGTCGAAGTTCAGGCAGTGGACCGAGAACGGGCAGCCACATGAGCAGCGCTGCACTGAACATTAGAAGGTGGATTCCGTAGTGGAACGGACCCGAATCGAACGACAATTGCACGATGCCGTTCCAGTGAGTGAGCCCTGCGAGGGCGTTAAAGATTATTCCGGCAACTACTGGCTTTGCGAGCTTGCCGACCCAGGTGCGTTCTTGGTCTCCGCCGCCCAAGATCAGGCGAGCTAGCCACTCGGGGGTTGCCTGTAGGAACAGAATCGGGATGAAGAAGGTGATTAGGAGGTGCTGAAG
>CAZHUR010000280.1:0-4178 GCA_964535395.1 uncultured Acidimicrobiales bacterium | reverse complement strand
GCTCTTTGAGCTTCTCGGTCATCTTCTTGCCGTACTCGTAGCTGCGATCGTCGTGCACGATCGTCGAGAACGCATCGACCGGGTCGCCAGACAACAAGATGTCGACCTTGACCAACTTCGAACGTTCCATTCCGTCCGGCTCGTAATCGAGGCTCGCGTAGCCCTGCGAACGGCTCTTCATCTGGTCGAAGAAGTCCATAACGACCTCCGCGAGAGGGATGCGGTACGACAGCTCGACACGTTCGGGCGAGAGGTACTCCATCTTGAGCATCTCACCGCGCCGGGTCTGACAGAGGTCCATCATTGCACCGGTGTACTCCGACGGTGTCACGACACTGACCTTGAGCATTGGCTCTTCAATGAAATCGATCTCGGCGCCATCGGGAAGCTCAGAAGGGTTGTGGATGAGCAACTCGTCGCCGTCGGACTTGTGCACGTTGTACTTCACCGACGGTGCGGTCGAGATGAGGCTCAGCCCGAACTCGCGCTCGAGGCGCTCACGGACAATCTCCATGTGCAACAACCCAAGAAAGCCGCAACGGAACCCAAAGCCCAAGGCACCCGATGTTTCTGGCTCGAAGGTGTACGACGAATCGTTGAGGCGCAACTTCTCTAGGGCCTCGCGAAGCGCTGGATATTCATCGCCATCGATCGGATAGAGGCCGGAAAACACCATGGGCAGCGGTTCTTGGTAACCCGCGAGCGGTTCTTCGGCCGGGTGTCGGGCATCGGTGATCGTCTCACCGGAACGTGCTTCGCCTACGTCTTTGATTCCCGCGATCAGGTAGCCGACCTCGCCTGTGGTGAGTTCCTTGACCGGTTCGTTGTCGGGGGTACGAACACCGATCTCTTCGATGTCGTGGGTGGCGTTCGCCTGCATAAACAGCGCTTTGCTTCGTGACTTGATCGTCCCGTCGACCACCCGGATCGAAGAGACCACGCCGCGGTACGGATCGAAGTGACTGTCGAAGATCAACGCCTTCGTGTCACCGTCGGGGTCCCCGCCCGGCGGTGGCGTGCGCTCGATGACCGCGTCGAGGAGGTCTTCGACACCTTCTCCCGTTTTCGCGCTGATGCGGAGGATGTCTTCGGCCGGGATGCCGAGCACGTTCTCGATCTCTTCTGCGTACCTATCGGGCTCGGCCGCTGGCAGGTCGATCTTGTTCAGCGCTGCGACGATCTCGAGATCGTTCTCCAAGGCGAGGTAGCAGTTGGCCAGCGTTTGAGCTTCGATGCCCTGTGCCGCGTCGACCACAAGAATTACGCCCTCACATGCTGCGAGCGAACGCGAAACCTCGTATCCGAAGTCGACGTGACCAGGCGTGTCGATCAGGTTGATGACGTGGTCTTTCCAGTTCAGACGCACCGACTGCAACTTGATCGTGATGCCACGTTCGCGCTCGAGATCCATTGAATCGAGGTACTGCTCTTGCATGTCTCGTTTCTCGACCGTGCCGGTCAGTTCGAGCATGCGGTCGGCGAGTGTTGACTTGCCATGATCGATGTGGGCAATGATCGATGTATTGCGGATGAGCGACTGGTCCATTACTAGATAAACGGTACTGCTTCTTGTGGACACTTCCCGCCCGGGTCCGGTAATTACGTGCGTGCCATTCGGCTCCTCAAAGTTGCAGCGCTCGCTGATCAGGCTACGATTACCTGCTGGCCCGAACGACGGGCTTTCTAGAACGAGGTCGAAGCCGCAGTGGCAAACATCAAGAGCCAAATCAAGCGCAACCGCCAAACCGAAAAGCGCAACGCCCGCAACCGCCAAGCTCGGGCTGAACTCCGTACCCGCACCCGCTCGGTACTCGAAGCCGCAGAGGCTGGAGATGACGACGTCGAGGCAAAGCTTCGTCTTGCGATCAAGCGCATCGACAAGGCCGTGAGCAAGGGCACGATGCACAAGAACACCGCAGCACGCACCAAGAGCCGGCTCACCGCCAAGGTCCGCGGCCTTCAGAACGCCTAGCTCAGCTAGACATCAACTCTGATCCCTTCGGGGATATCGCTCGAACGACGCCCTCAGGGGCGTCTTTCGTCGTTTTCGGGCTGACTACTCTTCGACGGGGATCAGCGAAGCATGCGTGTGCATGTGACCAATTTGATGACCCCAAAACCCTCGCGGGGCCTGGAGGCGATCGATCAAGTATTCCAGCTCGGCCGCGTAGGTCATTCGCAGCTCGCGGGCATGCGGCACAGCCTCATCGAAGGCAAGCATCGGAAACCCATGGGCTTCGAGGGCGTCGTACAACACGCGCAGCTGATCCACCGTGTCGTCTGCCTGCTCCTCCATCTTGCGCCGATATTCTGTGAGGTCGACCCCTTCGGTGAGGTAATGCAGTAGACGGACCGAGCGTCGCAGCGCCCAGTACGCCGAACGACCTTGGCCACCCTCTGTCAACTCGACATGCAGGGCAGCATCGGTAACTAAACCAAGTGCTGTTATCCAGTTCTGGCCGTCGTGCTGGGAACGAAATAGCGTCAGCATCGGAAACGTCGTGTGGGTTTCGAGAACCTGAGCTATCCAGGCCTCCCACTCTTTGAAGAAGTCGTCGAGTTCGCGTGGGTCGCCGTCAGGCGAACGAGAGAGCACGAGGTTCGTCGGGGTGATTCGAGCTTCACTGCCGTCATCGAGTGTGAGCAGTTTCTGTTCGCGCTCGGAGTAGGACGCGTAAAGCTGCGGCAAGTAGCCAATGACGAGCGCTGTCGTAAGAACGCCTGAAAACGCCTCGATGAGCGCACCGAAGCGTGGCACGGTCTCGGTCGGCACAACTTCGCCGAATCCGACGGTGAAATAGACCACGCCAGAGAAATAGACAGCGTCGACGAACGACTCGGCTCCAGCAATGCCTCCAACACCCCACCAGATCAGGCCAAAGCCGAGGACCTGTTGAGAAACCCAGGCGACCAACAACATGAGCACCGAGAGCGGGGCAAACCGTGCGTAGAACCGCTCTCGACGGCGTTCATCAGAGATCCGAGCACCGATCAGCCTGACCAGCGCCCACGACCTGCGGTATAACACGCGAGTCAGCCACCACTTCGATCGTGAGGTGGTCGTCGTGACCAACGTGTTGATCACGTCCGCAAGCACCGACACGACCAGGAGGACGCCAATGATGATGACGATGACGTTCATCGCAGATTCGCCAATCGTGCAACGAGCACTTCCATGACCAGTTCTGGCGGCCAGCCCACTTCGCCTCGCAGCCCTCGGTCAGCCTCGGCGAGCAGTTCGACGGCCCGCTTCACACCGTCACTTCCGAGGCGTTTGGTCTGGGTGAGGGCCTTCTTGGCAGGAAAGGTAGATCGCCCCTTCATTCCCAACCATTCCGCTGCCTGTTTCTCGCCACTGACCGGCGCTCCGTCGAGCTTGACCATACGTAGGTAGTGGGTCTGCAAGCTGGCCATCACCTGGAGCGGATGGCGGCCCCCGGTGCCGATCATGCGGCTCAACTTGTCGAGGGCCACATCGATCTTGCCCGAGTCGATGGCATCGGTGAGTTCCCACGGTGGCACTCCCCCGGTGTCGCCGAGGAAGGGTTCGACCTCTTCGGTTCCGAGCTTTGAACCCGGCCCATACACCGCTTCGAGCGTCGAGATCAGGTTGACGACACGGGATCGCTCGTCGCCCAGATGCTTGGTGATCAATTGAGCGGTGCGGTTGTCGAAGCTCACCTGGGCAGCCCGAAGTTGGTCGCTTACCCACGCATCAGCGTTCTTACCGCCTGGCACGCCGGTCTCGATCGTCTCGGCGCCAACCGCCTTCAAGGCCTCGCCGAGCGGCTTCGGTATCGCCGCGAGCCGGTCCTGCTTTGGCGAATAGCCCTTCTCCCACACAAGAACGAGGTCTGTGGTATCTACTGGAGAGTTGAGGTAGTCGACCAGGCCTTCGACATCGACTGCCTTGCTGAAGCGGCCCATGTGGCGTGCAACCACGACCCGTCGCTCGGTCAAGAACGGCATGGTTTGGGCAGCATCGACGAGACGCCGAATCGCAAAGCTGCCATCGTCGAGCAGATAGTTCTGCTCGGTCAGTTCCTCGACCATGAGTGACGAGTCGCCATCACCGACGAGAGAGTCGACCTTTTCCTTCACAGCCGCAGCGAGCAATACATCGTCGTTGCCTTTGAGCAGAACGACCGACACTAGATGTTCACTCCGGCATCGGCCCC
>CAZHUR010000279.1:0-4204 GCA_964535395.1 uncultured Acidimicrobiales bacterium | reverse complement strand
CTCCCAAGTCTTCCACCGCTGGGAACACCCCACCCGCGCTCCAACCGCCGGTCGACGATGAGAACTCGGTGCGAGCAACCTGGCCGTCTCGCATGCGGACCACACCAGCGCTCTGCTGGATGGCGATGTCGGAGAGTTCGTGTTCGTTCGAGCTGAGAGAGCCGTTCCTACGCGTCGCCCTTCCGTCGTAGACCTGACACGAGATCGTGTCGCACGTGCGGGCATAGCTCGTTCGGTTCTCGGCAAGAGAATACGACCGGGCCGACACGGCTTGGGTTTCGAGTGCTTCTGCCCCAGATCCATCACCGAGGAGCGCCCAACTCGCTGGCATCTCCCGCGGGACAACAGCTCGCAGGTACGACTCGACAGCCACCGCGTTGACGGTGCGCTGTGCCCCGTTGTTGCGCACTGCTCGCAGTTCGCCCCGGTAGTACCGCTGCTCGCTGGTGCTGACGCAGCGCTGAATCGTCTCTGCGATCGGGAGGTTTGGATTGAGGCGGGGCTCAATGTCTACGAGCGGTCCAGTGAGGTCGATCGTTCCGCCATCGTGGCGGCCCGGCTGGTCGATACCGTCGCCGTCCCAGTCACCAATGAGGTAGGAATTTGCGTTGGCGTATGTGATGCGATCGATGTTTGCCCCAAGTGACGCTCCGCCGACGCGGCGGATCCATGTAGAGCCTCGAAGCAGTCCGAGGTCATCGGTCCCGTCGCCGTCCCAGTCGCCAACGAGCGGTTCGTCGCCGGCGTCGCCGTATTCGACTCGAATGTTTGCAGCGCCGTCGCCCGGAGCAAGAATCCACGTGCTGCCGCGTCGTACGCCGATGTCGTCGTCGCCGTCGCCGTCCCAGTCACCAACGACAGCCACGTCGCCCGCCCGGCCGAAGTTGAGCGTGGTGAGGTCGCTTCCGTTACCAAGAGACCAGGTTCCATCACTGAAGACGCCTGCGGTGTCCACGCCGTTTCCGTTCCAGTCCCCACTCAGGGCGGTTCCAGCGGGCATCGTGAAGGTCGTACGGACGCTCGCTGCCGGGTTGTTCACGCTTCCGCTGTACAGGGTCCAGTTCGCCCCCTGAGCGGTTGCGACCTCATCATCGCCGTCGCCATCCCAGTCCCCTGCCACAACAGTTCCAGCGCCGACAGTGCCGGTCCCGCCGGATTGCTGGGCGTTCGCCGTACTGATTCTGATCTGTTCTGCGCTGATCACTCCAGGCCGGTCCACGAACGGACCAGCACACGTTGGGGCATCGGCCAGCGTGAAACCGCCGCTCACCGCAGTAAGGCGGATCGCACCGCCCGTGCCGAGATGGGTGACGTTACCGCCATCGTTGATCAAGACCATCGCTCCGGAATCGACCTGTGCAACAGTGGCTTGGTTATCGGCCGACTCGAGCCGAACGGTGAGCAGAGAGTTCCCAACCGTTCCAGCGGTCGTGTCGCCGTAGTAGTGATTCAGAATCTGGTCGCTCGACCATCCAAAGTCGATCGCATAACCGAGAGCTCCGTACTGGCTCATGCCGCGCCCATGTCCAAAACCGTGCCCTGTGATGGGTATCGCCGTGGGTTGAGATTCCTGAGCGGCGACCGCGCCCGCCGTCGTTGCTATCACCGCAAGAATTGTCGTAATGGCGAGAAGGACTCGTGGGTGGGCCACGTTGGTGGGGCTCCTTTGTGAGGTCGAGCGCAAGACGCTAACGGAAGGGCGCTAAGTCGTCAGATCGCGTAGGACTTCTTTGAGTGGTTCTTCATAATGTCGGAGGAGGGGTATACCCAGTTGAGGGAACCGGGTGTTTTCTAAAACTGAATTTGCTGGGCGGGGCGCCGGGCGTGGCGGATCGAGTTCGCTCGTCGCACACGGGGAAACTTGAGCAGGGTCTTTGCCGAGTCCTTTGAGGACGCTCTGACAGAACTCGTACCACGACACTGCACCCTCGTTGGTTACGTGCATGATCCCGGTCTCGTCACGTTTAGCGAGCGTGAGCAACGCTCCGGCCAGGTCGCTCGTGAACGTCGGCTTGCCAATCTGATCGTCGACGAAGGTGAGTTGCGGGTATTTCTCGGCGGCGTTCAAAATCGTCTTGACCATGTTCGAGCCGTGAGCGCCACACACCCACGAGGTCCGCGCGATCAGGCTGTTATCGAGCGCAGCGACGTGTGTCTCGCCCGCCAGTTTGCTGGCACCGTACACCGAGGCCGGGTTTGGCGCGTCGGTCTCGACATACGGCGTGTCTTTGCTGCCATCGAACACGTAGTCCGTACTGACGTAGATCATGCGAGTCCCGAGCTCTTTCGCAGCCGCTGCGAGGTTCGCGGTACCACCCTCATTGACAGCAAACGCGATTTCTTCATTTGACTCGCAGTCATCTACCGCGGTGTAGGCAGCTCCGTGGATGATCACATCCGGCTCGATCTCAGCGATGATTGCGTTGACTTGGTCGGCGTTGGTGATGTCGAGCGTGGCGATGTCGTGGCCGTGCAGCTCAATGTCGCTATCGAGCGCAGCCTGTTTGGTGATGTCGGTTCCCAGCTGCCCGTCGGAGCCTGTCAGCAGAATGCGCATGACTATCGGTTCTTGACCGAGGCTTTGAGCGGTTCCCACCAGTCCCGGTTTTGTTGATACCAAGCAACGGTCTCGTCGAGGCCGTGTTCGAATGTGTTTTCCGGTGCCCAGCCAAGGGCACGGATTTTGGTGGTGTCGATGCTGTACCGGCGGTCATGGCCGAGCCGGTCCTCAACGAACTCGATCGAGTCTTCGCTCTTGCCGCAACGTTCGAGAATCGCGTAGGTGAGTTCTTTGTTGGTCAGTTCGTTGCCTGCACCAATGTTGTATACCTCGCCCTCGACGCCTTGTTCGAGAACCATGTGCACCCCCGCACAGTTGTCGACGACAAAGGTCCAATCACGAATGTTCAAGCCGTCGCCATAGAGCGGAACCTTCAAGTCGTCTGCCAGGTTCGTGACAAACAGTGGAATCACTTTTTCGGGGAACTGATACGGCCCGAACTGGTTTGCTGAACGGGTAATCACCACCGGAAGGCCATAGGTTTCGCGATACGCAAGCGCTACAAGGTCAGAGCTTGCCTTCGATGCCGAATACGGCGACCGAGGCTCAAGGCCATCGGTCTCTTTGAAGCTGCCCTCTTCGATCGACCCGTACACCTCATCGGTCGAGATGTGCAGGAACCGTTCCACATCGTTCTGGCGGGCAATGTCACACATGATGTTCGTGCCAGCCACATTCGTGTTGATGAACGCGTCCGGACCCATAATCGACCGATCGACGTGCGACTCGGCAGCAAAATGCACAACGTGGCTGTGGCCCGGCAACGCGGCAGCGACATCGTCGCGGCTCGTAATGTCGCCCTCGACAAAGTTGAAGCGCGACGAGTCATCAAACTCGGCCAAGTTCGCTCGCACACCCGCATAGGTGAGCGCATCGAACACGGTGATCTCGGCGTCGCTGTTCTTCATCAGCCAACGCACATAATTCGAGCCAATAAACCCGGCACCACCGGTCACAAAGATCTTCATCATCTATCCGTTCTCACTAGAAACTCGACGCAAAACTGTAGGAAGTACTCAGGTGCGCAACGACGCGTACGGCTGACGGCCAGGATCGATATCGGCACGCAACGGATTGGCAGCATCACGATCCGACAGAATCGGATCGACAACGCCCCAATCAGCCTCGATGGCAGGATCGTTCCACAACACACCCAACTCATCAGCTGGGTTGTAATAACCATCCACCAAATAGGTCAACGTGCAGTCGGTGATCGACGCGAAACCATGAGCGATCCCAGGCGGGATAAACAACCCCAAATGATTGTTCTCACCCCCGTCAACCTCGCCCATATCGACGACCTGCGTTGCGCCATCGGTCGGCGAACCCGTACGCAGATCGTGCAACACCGCACGCACATGGCCGCCAGGCACATACCAGTAGTCGGCCTGATGTAAGTGGTAGTGCAAGCCAACCACCGAACCAGCCTGACGGTTGCCACGGTTGCCCTGGATCATCTCACGACCTAAACCAAACCACTCACGACGATACGTCTCGACAAAATAGCCGCGATCATCGGAATGAACAGCCAGCTCAACAACCACTACCCCGTCGATGATCTCGGACTCGGTGAACTCAGCCATCTCAGCCTTCCAACTCGATGAGCGAATGATCGCCCAACATCAACTTGATGCCCGCCGGTAC
>CAZHUR010000278.1:0-4235 GCA_964535395.1 uncultured Acidimicrobiales bacterium | reverse complement strand
ACGCGAGCGTCCATGGCTCTTAGCGGTTCTCGCCGCAGTGATTGTGGCCGGTGCTCTCGTTGCAAACCAGGGACGAAAAAAGTTGCCGCCACCGGAGTGGAAGGCAAGCTTTCGCGTCGATGCACACTCGACCACCGTGGTGGGCGAACACGCAGACGCACCGACCGGCAAATGGACTTTGCTTGACCATCCGTTGTTCGAAAAGGCTGTTCTTGTTGGGCTGATCATCACCATCTTCGTACAGCTCGTTCCTAACGGCGACGCAAGCGCACTCAAGATCATCCTTGGCAGCGCGTTCGTCGTTGGTGCCACCGCGCTCATTGAATATGTGCTCGCCGGACGTTGGAGCCAATGGGCGGCCTCTTCAACCTCGTTTGTGTGCACTGGAGTGATCACGTCGACAATCGTCATCGTGCTCGGCCTCCTACCTGTGCGGTCGATCGATGACGACACTGGCATTGTCTTCACGTGGTTCCTGATAGCTCTGCTCACGCTCATCATCACGATGTATGACCGTTTCAGAAACCTTCGTATCGAGAGTTTTGCAGAGCCTCGAGAGTCGGCACACACCTCAATCCGGACTTCATGATTCGGGTTGTTTCCTGGAACATCGAACTCGGCCGCAATATCGCCCAAGCCGCACGGGAACTCACGAGTATTCCTGAACTCAAGGATCCGGACATTGTCCTACTCCAAGAGATGAGCGAACCAGCCAGTCAAGAAATGGCAGCTGAACTGGGGTTTGAGTACCGCTATTTCGCTCGGGCAAGCCATCCCGAAACTGGTCTCCCGTTTGGAAATACGATTCTGTCGCCGTGGCCCATGGGAGACACTGGATCTCATCTACTCCCCCACACTCCTCGGATCCAGAAGCAACCACGATCGATGACCTCCACGGTCGTGACCGTCGACGGCGTGCCGATCGAAACGTTCAGCGTGCACTTCGAAACGGTCCTTCTCCGGCTCGGCCGTCGCGTGGAACAAGCTGAAGTGTTGGCTGCAGCGATTCAAGAACTGGAGACTCCACAGATTCTCGCCGGTGGCGACTTCAATACCGCGTCGAGGCGTAGCATCCGTCGCTTCGATCAAACGCTGAGCAAAGCGCGTTTGCGTCGAGCCTCCAACACCGCCGACCCAACCTTTCACCGGTTTGGACGGCCCTTCAGGCTCGATCACCTCTACGTGAAAGGTTTGACCGTCGTCTCAACTGGGGTGTCGAGCGAAGCTACAGCGAGCGACCACCAGCCCATCTGGGCAACGTTCCGGCTCGACTAACGCCCGAGAACACTGTCCTCCGAGAACGCTGTTCCCCCAGAATGATATGGGGGATTCACCTGATGAGCGCCAGGCCCTTTTTCGTCGAAGTTCTAGGTATGAACAACATTCCTTCCTTTGGTCCATCCGCCTTCGTCAAGTTCGAGCTGTTCCCTTGGCTCGTCGAGGGAAGTAACTTCAACCTTGCGTCGACTTCAGCTGCACTTCTGGCAATCACGACAGTAAGCCTCGTCCTCGGCGCATTGATTCTGCGCAAGCTGCCACAGCAGATCGGTCGAGCGAGCTAACTCCTAGCTAGTGGACAGGCCCAGAATCGCTGCACCGGGCGGGTCTCCCAGTCGCTTCCCCATCGTCAGACCCGAAGGTGCGTCCGCGGACGCATTTCGAACACTCCATGTGCCTGTCTTATCACTAAGCGTGGATCAAATGCGTCCGCGGACGCACTGTCGGCCGACCGAGCGAGAATCCGGAGGCAAGTCTTCAAAGTCCTTTCCTGTTGTTCGAAAAGAACAAAGCCGGCCCCGAGGGACCGGCTTGTCACGTAGTGGCGGGGGCGGGATTTGAACCCGCGACCTTCGGGTTATGAGTTAGACGAGGTTGGATGCCTCTTTCCCTGCAGCTCCAGTTCAGTCCAGAAGTAGCCCAGCCGGGGCAGGCAGAGAAGTGTAAACAAGGTCTAAATCCGCTGCGTACAGGCCTATTCGTTTGACACGCGTTTGATACCCGACATTTCAGGAAGCTCGATTACCGGAAGAGCGCCACGCACCGCTTCGACGACACCCGCTGGCTCGCCGGAGCCAAGACACCTCGTGAGCCACTGAAGGAAGGCATCTTTCTTACAACTCTTGAGTACCGACGCGGTGATAGCCAACAACCCCTTACCATCTACAAACGACAGGATTTGGGTCAAGTCACCTTGATCGAGTGCCTCGTCAATCTCCGAACGGCGCTGAGCAGCAATTGCGCTTACGTCAAGCGACGCCACGGCCTGATCGAGAGCAATTCGGAGATCTTCGACCGAACTAGCAGACGTCATGTCGACGCTCTTGAGATGAGAGTCGATTCGACGCCGGCAGAACTGCATTACTGCACGATCGACCGTACCGCACGCCCGAATGTGATCGACGATTTTTTGAGTCAGGTCACTCAATACACCATCCGCTTGACTTGCCTCATAGCCTTCGTGCCGGGCTATCGCTAAGGCCACAGGTGGCAGGACAAACACGCTCTCGATCTCAGAAACAGGAAGCGGGTGAATCCCGATTTCTCGAAGTCGCTCAAGTTCATCCACATGTCGGTCGTCAGCGTCAACAATCCCTCGACAATGAACTCGCGTGAATCTGTCGTTGCGGCGGAGCGATGTAACTGCGTGAATAACAGCCTCGCACGAACCGCTGGGAACTACCGTCCACTCGTCGTACACGTTGCGGTATACGGCGAGGTCGAGACTTGTCGCCTCGCCTTCTACGAAGAGGATCGGCCGCCGGCTTCCAAGAATGAGCGCAACCACCTCTTCTTCGAGGCCCTCCACCTCAGGAACGTCCTCGATTTCCCATTGCGATTCATGGGTGTACTCGTGGACCAGCAACTTCCGGCCCACCCTGGAGCTAGCGAACTCAAGGTCATGCGAGACATAGACAAAGCAACAGTCGGGACGGTCAGCCTCGATACGGTCGAACAGTGCACCCATGATTGACCGGTGAATGTGAAGCTCAGGTTCGTCGAAAATCAGGACAGTGTTAGGTGGCGCACACAAAGATTGACCTAAGAGATAGAACACCGCTCGCTCGCCATCACTTAGATCTGATGCCGAGTAGTACTCATTGACCGACTGGTTGGCTGAATCAACGTCAACCAAGGACTCACCCGAACCGCCTTCCTCATCACCCCGGTCTTGGGTCATGTCAGCCGATACTTGGATGTCGTCGCCGGACACCGCCAAACGTCGGAGTGGCAAGATGCTATGCCAAGCTTCAACCAACGCCTCCATCAACGTTGCTTCAGGAGTCGCACTTTCTCCACTTCGCGCTGTCTGGTGTGTGCGGAGTGCTGTATTGGACTGCTCAGCAAACAGAGTCTGAAGCAAAGCATCAAAGTCGTTGAGCGGCGCTCCCTGCAAACTGTGACTCCATCGCCGCTGTCGATCCTTGAGAGTCGGATGACCGTAGCGAAGAGTCGATCGAGCAGCGCTCTCCCCGACCTTCGCGACACCTGGATTGAGGCCGAGCGCTCGATGGGCAGAGACGCGATGCGCTACCTCTCCCAACCTGTCTTCGATGTAAACCGCGAGGCGCGACTTCCCAGATCCATTCGCCCCCACGAAATGAACTGCCTCACCTTCAACAAACTGGATGAGATTCGACCTGTCCGTTCCAGGAATCCATAATCTGGCTGCCTCGCTCTTGTTCTCGGACACACTCATCGCGCCGCTCTCCAGGTCCTAATATCTTCCCGCAGCCAAGCGCGGCACTTCCCGTCTGCGAACTCAATCGCTGGCTTCGGAAAGTCGTCGTAGCGGCGCATATAGGTCGTAACGCTGTTCTTGTGCGCGAGACCGAGAAGTTCTGCCACCTCACCGACGTCGATGAGGTCGTCGAGATCTACTTTGCGACCCATGATTTCGAGTCTATACACGTTGACAGTGCCATATCAATGAGTTAGTCTACTTACATAGACATACCCACAATTGAGTGGCCCCGGCGATGCAGCAACATCCCGGGGCCTGGCCAGAACCCTTATAGGAGGTTCCGACATGAACGAGCGTACGCGCTCTTACCCGCTAGCCCTCAGCGATATCGAGGCTCGACTTACCTTGTCGATAGACGAGGTCGCTTCCGTACTTGGACTCGGAAGAACTGCTGCATACGAAGCAGCCAGGCGAGGTGACATTCCGTCACGAAGGCTCGGCAGACGAGTCATCGTCCCCGTGCCTGCGTTTCTTGACTGGCTTGGCGCTGGTC
>CAZHUR010000277.1:0-4242 GCA_964535395.1 uncultured Acidimicrobiales bacterium | reverse complement strand
AGCGCCTCGACAAGCTGATCGGCGAGGTCATCGGCGCTCAGTGGCTTGCCGAGAGGTCGGGCTCGGGTCCCGACATGTTGGCGTCGATCAAGTATGCGCCTGGCCCCGACGGTGCCGAAGAAGTGATCGCTGGTCAGCAACGCATGGGTGCGCACTCGGACTACTCGACCTTTACGATCCTCGACGCCGACCCAGTCCCAGGGCTGCAGATCGTCGGCCCGGACAACGAGTGGGTCGACGTGATTCCCGACGAGGGAGCGCTGCTAATGAACGTCGGTGATCTCTTGGCAATACTCACAAACAATGCGTGGCCATCGACGCTGCACCGGGTTGTGCCCATGAGCGCTGGCTCGGCCCCGTTTCGGCGTTCAGCTGCGTTCTTTCACTACCCGAACCTCGATGTGGAGATTTCAACCCTCGAAGCGTTCATCACCGACGACAACCCAGCGAACTACGCCCCGGTCGTAGTCGGAGAGCACCTGAAGGACAAGTTCGTTGCACCAAAAGACAAGATCAAGTCCACGAGCGCAATGACAAAAGCGGGCCGTGCCACCTAGCCGCTTCCTTGTTGATCGTCACGCCGAGAACAACAGCCAGAGACCAGCCACCGAGTAGAGGACCATAACAAACAGCATGGTCTGTTGACTCTTTGCAGCTTTGCGGTGCTCAAACTGGGTGACCGCGAGGTCGTGTGCGTACAGCACAGCCAGGATATGCCCGAACACAATCGAGCCGGCCTGGACCCACGACACGACGTCGACGTTGATCAGGTTCAGGTTGATCACACCGTCGGCAGCACCAAACCAGTCCGTGGTGGCAAGGCCGTCTGCATCGAAGTTGCCGAAGGGGTTCGACAACCGGAACCAGAACGTCTGTGCCTGGTCGACCAACAGCTGTGCATAGTGCGCCACTGCATAGGCCCACACGATGGGGATGAGCGAAGGAGCAAAGAGGTTGGCGGCTCGTTCGTGGTCTACGTCGGTGACATCTGCGGTTGCACGAGACCCCGTCCAATACAGGACAGCTGCGATGAGGATCATCGCGATCAATCCAATCGTGAGGGGCAGAGCCGCGTCCCAGCCGTTTGGTCGACCGATGATGTCGGTGAAGATCGGGCTTTCGCTGAAGCCGTCGAACGAGGTTCCGCCGAGGATCGTGAGGATCAGTAGCATGGTGCCGGGCCGAATATCGACCTTTGAGAGACCCGAGAGAGGTAGTCGTAAACGAAGGTTGCTGTCGTCGTCGACGTAAACGGGTGCGATCGCAGCGATCAACGTGAAGGCAATGCCGAACGCATCGGCTCGGTCGAGCCAGATACGGCCGTAGCGAACGAGGCCGGCGACCATGACGACGGTGTAGACGACGATGGCATAGCCGAGAATTCGTGGGCTATCCCCAGAGGGGTGGGCGAGCTCGAGGAACAAGAACCCAAACATGAGGCCAACAGCGACCCATTGGTGCGTCGGCGCGTCGTCGGGATTACCTTCAGGAAAGAGCAGGCCGATTGTCTGGAAGGGGTTGAGGGCCTTCCAGATATCGCCAACCAACGCTGCGGCAACAGGCACCGCCACCCACAACATCACATAGATCGTGACCGGAGCGAGGTTCGCTGCCTCGCCACTCACATCCGCGCCAAAGAGCGCTGCGGCGAGCGTCAGTACGAAGAGTGCCATGCCGGCGACCCTGAGAACGCCGGTTCCCGCTTTCACGAGAACCGGCGATCCAGGGATGGCTATGCCGTCGGTGTGGGCGCTGAGCTTCGGGGTCTTCCACAGCGCGCCGAGGCCGACAAAGGACAACACGAGCGCGGCGATGGCCGCCCAACTGAACTGCCAGAGCGGCAGTGGGAGAGTGCCTCGAGACCCAATCCCATGCGCGAGAAGCAGTTCTGAAATCATGAGCTGACTCGTGCTGTCGATGTGAATTGGCTAGGAGATGACGAGTTCGGCAATGAACTGACCCGACTGCTCGAATTCGATCTCGAAGCGGCCCTGCACGTCGGCGGTGAACACGACGACGGCATCCTCGCCCGGAGCAACATCAGCAAAGATGTCGATGCCGTGCACGTGGATCTCTTCTTCGACGTCTGACGAGATGGTCAGCATCACAACGTCACCGGAGGTGACCTCGATGCGCTCATCTCCGTCGAGAGAAACCTGTCCGTTTGCGTAGGTCGCGGTACGAGCCGCCGCAGCGTCACTTACCTCGGGGGTCTGCTCGGCCTGCGGCTCGCCGCTGCCGGTAACCGTCGCTGATGCTCGGATCGGTTCGCCGTCGAGGGTGAGAGCCGAGTGGTTGTTTGCACTGAGCTCAACCTCGACCAGATGCTCGCCAGTCGATACCACTACCTCGTGCTGAATATCGAAGAAGCGCTCGATCCGCTCGCCGTCGACGTAGAGATGCATGTGGCCCTCGTTGTCGACCGGGTCGGCGTCAAGGTTCTCTTCGGTGATCGTGAAGTTCTCGAGAGACACATCGATGAGGAACGTGCCAGCAACGTCGGTCTCGGTGAGTGCGATCTCTACAGCTGGTATTGGCAGAGCAGCATCGACTTCAAGGCCAGCGTCGTGGTCGTGGCCGTCGACATGATCAACATCATCACCGTGTTCGGCGTCTTCCATGGCTTCGTCTTCCATGGCTTCGTCTTCCATGGAGTCTTCATCGGTAGTGCTTTGTTCGGTTTCCGCGGCTTGGTTAGCAACATCGGAGGCAGCGTTGGTCGTGGCGCTGTTGCCACAGCCAGCAGCGACCAACAACATCGCGACGAGCACGCCAAGGAGCCGTGAGGGTGGGGTCTTCATCAGAAGAGTCCTTTCGATTCGTTTGTGGGGGAGTTTGAGGTGTGCCCGGACGGGCAAATCAGATGCTCAAGCTCACCGGTGGGCCGCGACGGCTCACGCCCGACGAAAGGAAGATGGTTGTGCGAAGTCGCAGAGACGTAGATCGCAGTGTGCAGGTCGGTGATATTGGCTCTGGATCAGCGAGCGCCTCTCCGACCAGCCTTGCGGTCGCTGCGGCGACCGATTCAAGAGACCGGACGAGTACGCCAGCAACGAGTGGCGCTGCAGCTATGCCGAGCCAGAAGACTGGTTCGCTAAACAGAGTGAGTGCCGAGTAGCCGTCTACAAGGCGCTCTGCCTGTTCGACCACGACGTAGCCACCAGCGATCAGTGCCGACAGTGTTGCGGGATTACCCGGCGTGTGGTGCCTACGTCGAAGGCTGCGCAGAACCGAACGCGCCAGCACTCCGAGCAGTGCCACCGACCCGAGGAGCCACGCTGTCTTTAGGTGACCGTGCGTAACGGAATTTTCATAGCCCAGAACCGACGATGTGAGGTACGCAACCTCGTGTGCGATCAAGACTCCAAGGAAAACAAGGAGTGATCGGTCGATCCTGGCCATGAGACTACGTTAGCGGGCGCTCAGCGCGCGGTGCCGATATTCCTTGGGGCCAGTACCCGAAATTTAACCTCAACTTAGAATTTTCTCTTAGGGGTAACATCTGGAAGAATACCGCTTCGTACGTAAGAATTTTGCTAATCGATGCTGCGCTCATAGAGTGTCGGTGGCGGCTAGAGAGAGGGGCCCTCTGATGGCCATTGATGAAACACGACACCCATTCGGAGCCGGATCGCATGCTCCGCTCGACGACAAGCGCGAAATGCCCGCGTGCTACCCCATCAAGGGCAACATCGACTCGATGCTGTACCACCGCCCTGATTCGCAGAATTACGGCGCTACAGCGGCCGAGGTGTGGTTCGATTCTCCAACAGCTGCCGAAGATGCTGGCTTCACACTTGCGCCGCGTCACTCAAAGGACGGAGTCTCGTCCGATTACGAACCAGGCGGTTCGGAGCATCCATGTTCAGCCGCCGCAGTCGAGGCCAACCGGGCAGCGGTACTCGGAGGCGTCGAAGCTGATGTTTCTGGGAGCGCAACCGTCGATGGTGACGCTTCCGGGCTCGCCGATGCTGATGCTAAGGGCATCGATGTTGACGCCGATGCCGAAGGTATTTCTGGAAAGGCCGCTGCAGCCGGCGCTGCCGGCCTCGCCGGAGCGGCCGGACTTGCCGGTGGTCTTGGCGACAAGCTTGGTGATGCCAAAGATGGAGCGCTCGATAAGGCGAGTGGACTCACGGGCAAGGACGCCGACATGGAGATGCCCGACATCCCCTCCGACGCCAAGATGGATGTTCCAGATGTCGACATGCCCGACGTGAAGGCTCCAGATGTCGACATGCC
>CAZHUR010000276.1:0-4246 GCA_964535395.1 uncultured Acidimicrobiales bacterium | reverse complement strand
CTTTTGCCAGCTCTAGTCTTCACCGTCGTGGTGACTCAGGTGCCGTTCCTCATCGCACTCTGGATTTCGCTCAATGACTGGGCATTCCTGACTCCGAATCCGATCGAGTTCATTGGGCTCGACAACTTCGGTCCGGTCTTCACGAACTCCCGCTTCCGCGGTGCGGTTCTGAACACGTTCTTCATTACGTTCGGCACGGTGTTCATCTCGACAGTTCTCGGGATTGGACTCGCCATTGCGCTCGACAAGAAGTTCATTGGGCGCTCCGTTGTTCGAACACTTCTTATTACACCGTTCCTGACCATGCCGGTTGCCGCCTCGCTCATCTGGCGTAACAGCATCCTCGACGTCCGCTTTGGTTTCGTGAACTTTCTGCTCACGAGCGTCGGGCTTGAACCATTCGAGACCGGCTCATCTCCGCTCTTCACTGTCATTGTCTTCTCGATCTGGCAGTGGACACCGTTCCTCATGCTCATCTTGATCGCTGGCCTTCAGAGCCAATCACCTTCGGTGCTCGAAGCTGCACGCGTCGACGGTGCAAGCAACAGCGCTATCTTCTTTCAGATCACGATCCCCCACCTTCGCCCATACATCGAGCTCGGAGCGTTGTTGAGCTCGATCTTCCTGATCCAGACCTTCGATGCGGTCGATCAGCTCGTAGGTGGTGCCATCGGCGCCCAGAACGTTCCGTTTTTCGTGCATCAGCGTGCAATCGGTGGCGCATTCCAGTTCGGTGAGGCATCGGCGTTCGGAGTCGTGGTGGTCATCTTCTCGATCATCCTCGCGACGTTCTCGTTGCGAACTCTCTCCGGTCTACTCGAAGGAGAGGACACAGTATGAGCCGTAACAATCAAGACATCGTCGGATTCAACAGCCGTTGGAGTTCGATTGGCGCTGCGGTCGTTGGATGGGCTGCAGCTATCGTGTTCTTCTTCCCGATCTTTTGGATGATCCACACGTCGTTCAAGACAGAGGAAGATGCACAGAGCCTCGACCCGGTGTTCTTCTTCACACCCTCACTCGATCGATACCGTGAGATTAACGAAGGGTCGTTGTCGATCGCCGATGTGTTCGGTAACTCGTTCATCGTGGTCATCATCTCGACCATTTTGGTGCTGCTGATGGGTATCCCTGCGGCCTATGCACTTGCAATCCGCCCGGTCGAGAAGTGGCGTGACGTGCTCTTCTTCTTCATCTCGACGAAGTTCCTGCCGGTCGCAGCTGCGATCGTGCCGATCTTCTTCTTCCTCCGTGAAATCCCGAACCCGTTTGGTGGCGACCAGCTGCTGGGCACCAAGACCGGTTTGACGATCATCTACACCGCGTTCAACTTGCCGCTCGGTGTGTGGATGATGCGGTCATTCTTCGATGAGGTTCCAAAGGAACTCATCGAGGCGGCCCAAATCGATGGTGCGTCCATCTTTTCTCAACTTCGAGAGGTGATCTTGCCGATAGTCTCTCCCGGTATTGCGGCAACGGCGCTGCTGAGCTTCATCTTTGCCTGGAATGAGTTTTTCCTTGGGTTGAACCTGACAGCTCAGGACACGACTACGGTTCCAATCTGGGTCACCAGCCAGGTCGATGGTCGCGGTCAGTTCTTTGCCAAACTTTCAGCGGCAGCGACACTGGCATCGATTCCCGTTATCGCCGCCGGTTGGATTGCTCAGAAGCGACTCGTTCGCGGTCTGGCCCTAGGCGCCATCAAGTAATCAAGTTTCATATTTGCCACCCCTGAGTGGACGGAGGAAGTCGTGGCTGAGGTCACCTATGAAAGTGCAAGCCGGATCTACGGATTCGGAGGGAAGATGGAGGTTCGCGCCGTCGACAAGGTGAATCTTGAGATTCATGATGGTGAGTTGCTCGTCCTCGTCGGCCCTTCGGGCTCAGGTAAGTCGACCGCCCTGCGCATGCTCGCAGGTTTGGAGTCGGTGAACGAGGGGCGAATTCTCATCGACGGACGTGACGTCTCGCTCGTACGCCCCCAGGACCGCGACATTGCGATGGTCTTCCAGAATTACGCTCTGTACCCGCAGATGACCGTCGCCGAGAACATGGGCTTTGCGCTCAAGCAACAGAAGGTTCCCAAGGATGAACGCCGCCGTCGTGTGGAGGAGGCTGCAGAGATCCTCGACCTCATGCCGTACCTCGACCGCAAGCCGAAAGCCTTGTCCGGTGGCCAGCGCCAGCGTGTTGCCATGGGCCGAGCCATCGTTCGCGAACCGAAGGTTTTCCTCATGGACGAACCTCTCTCGAATCTTGACGCGAAGCTCAGGGTGCAGACCCGTACCGAGTTGGTTGACCTCCAGGCTCGCCTGGGAGTCACCACGGTCTATGTGACGCACGATCAGGTCGAGGCTATGACCATGGGACATCGCGTGGCCGTCCTCGACCATGGCGTGCTCCAACAGGTCGACACACCTCGCCGCCTGTACAGCCACCCGGACAACCTCTTTGTTGCAGGATTCATTGGCTCTCCGGCCATGAACCTTGTGGAGATCACCCGAAACGGCGACACGTTGGCAATGGGTGGCGTCGACGTTGCACTTCCCGACGCCGTAGCCCAAGATGTGCGCGACTCGCCCGAACAAGAGTTTGTGCTCGGCGCACGCCCTGAACACCTCACGCTCGTCTCTGGTGGCGCTCCTGCGACGGTGAACGTGGTCGAAGAGCTCGGCTCAGAGGCGTTCTTGCACTGTGCGTTGATGCACGAAGGCGCAGAGAACACGATCGTGGTCCGTGTCGACGGTGAGACGGCGATTAGCCGCGGTGACAGCGTTGAGGTGGGCATTGACGGGCCAATTCACGTGTTCGTGAAGTCGACGGGTGTCCGTCTCGGCGAAGAAGGCTAGATAAGACCGTTGGCGGCGGGGCCCGGACGCACCCCTCCTTGTTCAGCCCCGCCACCAATTTCTGTCAAAAACAGGGCGGGTGAGCGGTCCGTGAACCCTGACGACCCTGAACCTGACGACCCTGCACTTGACGACAGGGTGACGCTAGGTTTCGGCTAGGCCTTGGCCAAGCTTTGCGCGATGAGCGCTGCCCCGATAACGCCGGCATCGGCCCCGAGGCCAGCGGTCTTGATGATTGGCGGACCGTCGACTGCGTAGCCCGCTAGGTCGATCTCAGAGGCCTTGGCGATCCTTTCAGCCATATCTGGGCGGGTTCCCACTCCCCCGCCGAACAGCACGATGTCAGGAGCGAATCCGAGCGTGTAGACGCGAATGAGCTGGGCGAGGTAGGCCGCTTCGAGGTCCCAGACATCGTCACGGTCATCCAAGGTCGCTGGATCTGCATCCCAGCGCTCAGCAATGGCAGGCCCAGAGGCCATGCCTTCTAGACAGTCTTGGTGGAATGGATCGCGTCCGGGATACTCGTCGCCTGCGATTCGCTTCACCGGGATGTGGCCGAGTTCGGTGTGATTGCGCCCTCTGAAGGGAACGCCATCGACTGAAAGGGCTGCCCCGATGCCGGTCCCAACGGTGACGTAACCAACAGAGCTGTAACCCTGGCCTGCGCCCAGCTTCCACTCGGCAACTGCAGCCGCCTCAACGTCGGTTTGAATGTCCGCGGGCACTCCCAGGGTGGTCGCAAGCCGACTGAGGATGGGAGCGTCGGACCAGCCCGGTTTCGGCGTTGCGGCGATCGAGCCGTACACGGGTGAACTCCGGTCGACCACGATGGGCCCAAAAGATGCAATTCCGAGAGCCGAGAGGTCGTGTTTGAGAAAGAACTGCTCGCACGCTCCAAGGGTCTCGTCGGGCGTGGTTGTCGGTATCCACTCCTGATCGACGATCTCGAGGGTTTCAGGGTCGAGGGTCGCAGGACGGAATTTCGTTCCGCCGGCTTCGAGGGCTCCGAGGAATTGAGTCATGTGAGGATCGTACTAGCAGATCGTGCTCCCCAGAAATGCGGAGCAAGGCGACTCGCCTACTCGGCGAGTTCGAACAAGTTGGACGGGATCTCCACCTCGAACGCTTCGGCCGGTTGGTCGCACGTGGCCGAATCGCTGTTGAAGTACGCCCGGTCGAGTGCTGGCGACACAGAAATCTGAGGCACCGAGAGAGCTGCCTCGCCGCAGGCGTAGGTATGGGCCAAGTTGACGAGGGTTCCCGACACCAGGTCAGTCGCCATGACCTTCTCACAACTCCACGCACCCGCACCGCGACAGCCGTGTGTTGCAAGGATCGCCCAGCCGGGGCGTTGCGGGCTGGCGCTGAACTGCACACTCGTATTCGCACCGTCAAAG
>CAZHUR010000275.1:0-4249 GCA_964535395.1 uncultured Acidimicrobiales bacterium | reverse complement strand
TAGCTTTCGAGCGCAAGAGGTCGAATCACATCGAGCATGTGCACTGCAGTGTCTGACACCATCGAAGCTTCGGAGAACGGTCTCATCTCTTGGCTTGCCTTAGCGCGCATTGTTGAGGACAGCGAAGCCGCTCCTCCAGCAGCGAAGTCCTTGGCCGCACCGGCCAGGAACTGATCGCTGTTGCCTCGGGCCTTCGCGATGCCTTTGACCATCTGCAGCTTCGAAAGATCGACAAGGCTCACAACATGACCAGCAACATCGATCACTCGCCACTCAGAACAGAGCGATTGTGTATTGAGTTGTTCTTCGGACAAGCCGTCGAGCAAGTCTGCAAAGTCGTTGCGTGCCTTCGAACAGATCGTCCATGAACCTGCCATATGGGTCTCCTCGTCACGGGTCAGACGTCAACGATACGTCGGATGGGCGTTTGACCTCCAACAGGAAATGGAGGTCAGAGTACATCGTCAACTAACTAGGCAGCTTGCTGACGCCTTCGCCCTCGAGGTCTGCAGATACGTCTCGTCGGTTGATGGCCATCAGAATCGCTTCGGCGGTGCCTCGCACTTCGGCGCCTTGGCCCCAAGACCAGTCCATATCGGTAGCTTCGAGGCGTAGGCCCGCAATGTCTTTGGGGTCGACGTGGATCTTTCCCTGTTTGGCGGTCGTACAGAAGTCGAGACCGGCGCGCACGACGTCTGTATCGAGTTCGCCCTCGAGACCGAGGGGGCGGCGGACGTCCTGAGTGTGCACGGCCACATCGACGACCGAGACCCCGGCCGGGAACGACTTGATCGGCGCGGTCTTCGCTGCGTTCGCGCGAAGAGAACGAGAAATTGCTGGAGCACCCATCTCTGAGTACTTGGTGGCGTTGGCGATCCAGGCTTTATCGGGATTGAAGCCAGCTTTTGCCATGCTCATCATCATCGTTGGCAGCGACATCTCGACAAAGCTGACCAAGTGGCCCGCAATTTCGAGCGGTGTCCAGCCAGCGCACAGCGTCGTTGCCGCTAATTGTTGGTCGTTCAGACCATCGAGTACGTCGGCAAAGTCTGTCCGAGCCTTCGCTACGAGATTCCAATCACTGTCCATGGTGTTCCCCTCCGGGTTCCCAGAGCCCGGAGGGCCCCCTTGTTGAACCTAGTTACGAGAACGACGATCGGGCGAAGCGAAAACGGACAATCGTCACCCAACTCGTCGAGTTGACGTTGTCTCGGCCGGTGACGACTTAGACTGCTGGCATGGTCGAAGAGTCTGATTCCATCCAAACCGAGACGGCTGAAATGTCAGCTCCCGATACGGCAGCAGAGATCGAGACACCCGAAGATGACGGTCCTTCGGTCGACGCTCTAGCGGGTCGTCTCACCGACCTTCAGGCGGCTATGGATCAACTCCAGGCTGGCGATCTTGATGGTGCAGAAGCCACCATTGCCTTACTCGAACAAGCTCTTGACGATGCCCGCCAGGAGCTCGGCCTGACCTAATGCAACTCGTGGGCTTCTAGCCTGGGGACGTGTTCAGATCGTTGCGCGTCGTGCTGGTTGGCGGTTCGGGGTTCCTGGGCCGCGGACTACGCGCCCGTCTAACCGCCGAAGGTCATGAAGTGATCGTCATTGGCCGCGGGACACCACGGGTCTATGACCAATGGCGTTCGGTCCAATGGGACGGAGTATCCATGGGTGACTGGGCATCGACCCTCGAAGGATCGGACGTCGTTGTGCACCTAGCGGGCAAACGTGTCGACTGCCGGCCAACCAAGACCAACATCGACGAGCTCATCAGTTCTCGGGAAGGCACCGTCCACCTTGTAGGTAAGGCCGTTGCGTCGCTCGATGATCCCCCGAGCTCTTGGGTGCAGCTCTCATCGCTGGCGATCTTTGGGGACTCGGGCGACGAGCTAATAGATGAGAACACCACTCCTCCAACCATCGGTATTCGCCAGCAGGTTGAGGTGTGTCAACGTTGGGAGGCAGCGTTTCGAGAGGTCACTGTTGATATGGACCGAACGGTTCTTCTGCGACCGGCGATTGGGATTGGTGGCGCTGGCGACCCAGCGACCGAACGATTGACGATGCTCGCTCGCTTGGGGCTTGCTGGACCGGTGGGTTCTGGCTCGCAGTGGGTTTCGTGGATCGGAGCTGAAGACTTCTTTGAGCAACTCGCCCGTTCGGTCACCGACACATCGATGGAAGGCCTCTATCACCTCACTTCTCCCAACCCGGCTACGAACGCCGAGATGATGGCCGCGTATCGAGCAGCGGTCGGTCGGACCTTCGGCCTTCCTACTCCAGAACCGATCGTAAAGCTTGGGGCATGGATGCTGGGTTCGGACCCTGGGCTCGCTCTCACCGGGCGCAGAGCTGTTCCCACCAGGCTGCTCGATGAGGGTTACGAGTTCGAGGTGGCCACGATCGAAGAAGCGGTGCGCAGGGCGATGGCAGCGTGAAGATTCGCTATCCCGCCGATCTGCCGATCACAGAGCGGCGCGAGGAACTCCTTCAGACAATCCGAGACAACCAGGTAGTCGTAGTCGCAGGCGAAACCGGTTCGGGAAAGAGCACTCAGCTGCCGAAGATGTGCCTCGAGTTGGGTCTCGGTGACGACGGCTGGATCGGCCATACCCAGCCCCGTCGTATTGCTGCGCGCTCGATTGCCGAGCGTGTTGCCGAAGAACTCGACGATGAACTCGGTGGCCTTGTTGGCTACAAGGTCCGCTTCACCGATCAGGTGTCGAAGAAGACCGCGATCAAGGTCATGACCGACGGCATCTTGCTCGCCGAGATGCAGCACGACCGGAAGCTGTCGAAATACTCGGTGATCATCATCGACGAGGCCCATGAGCGCAGCCTGAATATCGACTTCCTTCTCGGTTATCTCAAACAGCTGTTGAGGAAGCGGCGTGACCTGAAAGTGATCGTCACCTCGGCGACGATCGACACCGAACGGTTCGCTGAACACTTCACCGATGCGGCAGGCGAAGCCGCTCCGATCGTGGAGGTGTCTGGCCGCAGTTACCCGGTCGAAGTGAGGTATCGCCCGCTAGAAGACCCCGAGACGGGCGAGGCCCTAGCCCAGGCTGAGGGCATAGTCGACGCCATGTACGAGCTTGAGAATGAGGCTGCTGGCGACGTGCTCGTCTTTGCTTCAGGCGAGCGAGACATCCGTGATGCTGAAGATGCCCTGAAGAAGGCACACCTTCGAGACACCGAAATCCTCCCGCTCTACGGACGGTTGAGCGCCGCCGAACAGCACCGGGTATTCGACAAGAAGCGTGGCAACGTGCGCCGGCGAATCGTGATCGCCACAAACGTTGCCGAGACATCGCTCACCGTGCCGGGCATCCGCTACGTGGTCGACCCCGGCACGGCCCGCATCAGCAGATACAGCAACCGCACGAAGGTCCAGCGACTGCCGATCGAAGACATCTCACAAGCGTCGGCCAACCAGCGCTCAGGCCGCTGTGGCCGCGTCGCAGCTGGCATTGCAATCCGACTCTTTTCCGAAGAGGACTTCGAGAACCGTCCCGAGTTCACCGAACCCGAGATCACGCGCACCAACTTGGCGTCGGTCATCTTGCAGATGGCGTCGCTCGGCCTTGGCGACATGGAGAAGTTCCCGTTCGTTGAGCCACCAGAGCTGCGCAATATCCGCGATGGTGTTGCGCTACTCGAAGAGCTCGACGCAGTTCGGCCTGGCAAAGAAGGCACCCGCAACTGGCTAACCGACTACGGCCGTGAACTCGCTCGTCTCCCGGTCGATCCGCGCTTTGGCCGCATGGTCATCGAAGCCTCCGACACCGGGTCTTTGCGAGAAGTCATGATCATCACGTCGGCCCTTTCGGTGCGAGACCCACGGGAACGCCCTGCTGAGAAGCGAGAAGAGGCGAACCAGTTTCACGCCCGCTTCGTCGAGCCAGGCTCGGACTTTCTGTCGTGGCTCAGGCTATGGGAGTACATCGAGACCGAACGCAGGGCCCGGTCGAGCAGCCAGTTCCGCAAGATGTGCAAACGCGAGTATCTGAACTTCAACCGCATCCGGGAGTGGCAAGACATCTACCGCCAGCTCGAACGTACGGCCCAGTCTTTCAAGTGGAAGGTGAACAAAGAAGACGCCGACCCCGACACGGTGCATCAAGCACTACTCACCGGCCTGCTCAGCCAGATCGGGGTGAAGGATTCGAATTCGAACGAGTTCACCGGCGGGCGCAACGCTCGCTTCTTGATCAGCAAGGGCTCGTCGGTCGGCAAGAAAC
>CAZHUR010000274.1:0-4272 GCA_964535395.1 uncultured Acidimicrobiales bacterium | reverse complement strand
CTGGTTACTCAGCTCGGCAGGTTGCAAGATGACGAGATCAAATTCCTCCTGGGGGGCGACAGCCAGAAAGTTGTCTGAGACGATGATCCGGCGCCAACCTGAAGGAAAGTCGAGTGTGAAGACTTGCTCAAAGGTCTCCAAACTGCGCACTCCGGGCATGAGTTGAGTGATCTGTACACCGTCTGTTGCTCCGAGCGGAGTTGGGCCGTCGGCGTCGGTCGAGGCAGTTGCACATCCGCTGAGTACTAGTAGGGCCCCAAGGCTGCAGAACATCCAGCGCAACCTTCTGCTCGTTGTTCGGGTTTTCGTTTGTTGAGACATCTCGCTCTCCAGGGTGCTTGAAGGGTCTTTATCCCTCCATCGCCAGACCAGCGAAAATCCGTCGATCGACACCCGATTTTGCGGCAAGTATCGTGACCTAATGGACGACCAACTTGAACTCCTCGTTGATCTACACATCGACGATGAACGCCAGGGGCCCGGGAGTGACGAAATCACTCGGCGCGCTATTGCACTGGCCGGGCTCGAGGGGGCATCGAATCTCGCCATTGCTGATCTTGGCTCCGGGACCGGAGCCTCCAGCCTCGTCCTGGCACACGACCTCGACGCTCACGTGACCGCCGTCGACTTGCTCCCGCAATTCCTGGCCCGACTCGATGACGCCGCAAGACAGAGTGGCCTGGCCGACCGCATCACCACGGTTGCCGACTCGATGGACGAACTCAGCTTCGAGGAGGGATCCCTCGACGTCATCTGGTCCGAAGGAGCGATCTACAACATAGGTTTCGAGAACGGCATCAGCCTCTGGCGGCCTTATCTGAAGCCGGGCGGTGTGCTCGCCGTGTCCGAGATCACCTGGCTCACCCACCGGCGACCGGCCGAGCTGGAGGCTCACTGGATGAAGGAGTATCCCGAGATATCCACCGCTTCGGCGAAGCTCGCCGCACTCGAAGTAGCCGGCTACTCCCCGGTCGCCTACTTCGCCCTACCTGAGTCCTGTTGGCTGGACCACTACTACCGCCCGATGCAACGTCGGTTCGCAGCTTTCCTCGACAGGCACGATCACTCTGCAGCAGCGATGGCAATCGTGGAAGCCGAACAATATGAGATCGACCTCTACGAGCGCTTTTCGGCCTTTGTCAGCTACGGCTTCTACATCGCTACACGCACCGCTGACTGAGCTATGTCGCTCGTGAAGCTCGATTCGATGGGATTGCATTAGACCTCAAGCCAACTTGAGGTCCTACCGTGTCTTGAATGGAAAGTTCCGGTAGACAAAAAGCATCAGACCAGGCGATTCCGTTGTCGAAGACGCCGGTTGTCGACCTGAGAACCGGCAACACCTCTGCCAAAATCCATCAGACCAGAAGTTCACCGAGGACACCAAAGTCATGATCGCAATCAGATTGCTCCAACGACGCAGACTTCGAACTCGCTATCGGAGGGCCAAATGAAGCAGCTCATGTTCATCGAGCCGGGACGTGCTGAATGGGAAGAGGTCCCGACTGCGGTACTCGGTAGTCCAAAGTCAGCGCTCGTCCGACCGACTGCGGTTACTACCTGCGCCCTAGATGTGGCCGCATTGATGGGTCTGCTCAGCGATAAGAAACCTTTTGCGCTCGGTCACGAGTTCATCGGTCAAATCACTGAAATCGGCGACGACGTCGAAACCGTTGGGGTGGGCGACCGGGTACTCGTTGCGTTCCAGATTTCCTGCGGAACCTGTACCCGATGCCTGAGTGGGTTTACTGCAAACTGCGAAGTCGTCCCGAAGAACTCCATGTTTGGGCTCGGGCCATGGAGCGGTGGAGATTACGGAGGTGCGATTGCCGACCTTGTCGAAGTTCCGTACGCCGACGCAATGTGCCTAGCCATTTCCGATCATGTTCATCCGGCAGCAGCTTCGCTAAGCGACAACACGACCGACGCATGGAGGGCAGTCGGGCCTCTAATTGATGAGGCTGCGCCCCAGCCGGTGCTAGTTGTTGGTAACGGTGCAATTGGTGTTGCCTCTGCAGCAATCGCTGCTGCGCTTGGCTCCGAAGTCACCTACCTGTCGAACGATCCAGCCGACCGAGAACTAGCCTCTCGGTTTTCGGTGAGTGTCGTCGAACTCGATCGATACCCAAAACGAACCAAACAACGGTACCCAATCACCGTGTCCAGCGGTGGCGATCCCGACGCACTCAACTGCGCGCTCCGATCGACCGACCTCGGTGGCACATGCACCGATACCGGAATCTTCTTCGAGGCAGCCACCGCAGTTCCGTTGCTTGCGATGTACGACGGTGGCGTCACCCTCACCACCGGCCGAGCACAGATTCGGCCTGCGATGTCGAAGGTCTTAGAGCTCGTGAATTCCAGCCGGCTCGACCCAAGCAAGTTGATTCATGCTGAGGCTGACTTCGACGACGCCGATGCCGCCATGAGCTCACTCACCAACAAGCTGCTCCTCACCAGGTCATAACCAGTTCACTTCCAATAGTGCCATCTCGTGATGCCAGAGCATCGGCTCTTGAGACCCTCGACGACGCGCATCTCCATCTCCGCTACTGCGTTGCTCGACATCCACATGATGCCTGGCAAGCGCACGTGTCTCCGCACGCACAGTTGTCGCCACAGCAACATCCAGACTCGGTCGCCTTGCAGGGGCATGGGGTAGGACAGGTGCACTCTGACATTGAAATTCTCCTTCAGACATTCTTGGCTTCGAAGAGCCACTACTACACAAGACGTTAAGCGATGCCGGAAGATTCCATCCAGCGGAAAGAAACCGCAGAGTCACCGCTTCATAGTGACCCGTTTAGGCTGAGGATGCGGCGATGAGGAAGCCGTGACTACGGCGAGAGCGATCAGCCCCCTTGTGGAAGCGTGCCAACCAAGTAGTGTCCTGTTTGCGAAAAACTAATAGGACGGAGTCGCCAATGACGTCGACAAAACCACATGTCCTTTGGGAGGTATCCCTATGACTTTGAAAATTCCAACGATCGACCTCGATGCTCGGCAGTCGACGTTGCCACCGCAGGCAATAGTCGACCAGGTCGCTCATGCAGCTGAACACTTTGGCTTTTTTCAAGTGATAAACCATGGTCTCCCAGCCGATCACCTAGATGAGCTCTGGGCGGTCACTCGGGCCTTCTTCGATCAAGATCGCGCAACGAAGCACACGATTGGTCGCACCTTCGAACAACCTCGTGGCTACTACGACCGCGAGTTAACCAAGAACAAGCGCGACCTCAAGGAAGTCCTCGATATTGGTCAGGTCTCGTTTCCAGCTCTGGCCGAAGACCACCCGGATAACATCGCCGAGGTTGACGGGCCAAATCGCTGGCCCGAGATGGAAGGGTTCCGCGATGCGGTGATGCGCCACTTTGCCCAAAGCTCCGCTCTCTCCCGGTGGCTCTTGTCCGCATTTACCCTCGGCTTGGGTGAGAACGCCGACTTCCTCGACAGGCACTTCTCCCCGCACAGCACAAGCTTCTTGCGCATGAATCACTATCCCGTCGAGGACTTGTTCGACGAGGACGAACGAAACGACGTCGCGGAGCGGGGCGACATGGCGTTGCATCATCACACCGATGCCGGGGCGCTAACGATCCTCCTCCAAGACGATGTCGGCGGGTTGCAAGTGCGCGTTGACGATGTGTGGGTCGATGTTCCGCCCACCGACGGCGCCATCGTCGTGAACACGGGCGACATGATGCAGGTCTGGTCGAACGACCGATATCAGGCAGCCGAGCACCGGGTCCTGCCCCGCACAAACACAAGACGTTTCTCGCTGCCGTATTTCTTCAACCCGACCTACGACACGAACTACGCACCGCTGCCCGGATCCATCGCATCTGGTGACGTTGCCCATTACCGGTCGATCAACTGGGGTGAATTCCGTCAGGCCAGGGCTGACGGTGACTACGCCGACTACGGCGACGAGGTCCAGATTTCACACTTCAGGACGCCCACCAACCTCTAGAAGTCCCACGTCTAGAAGCCCCACCTCTAAAAGCACAGAACGCGTCGGCCACTTACTCCACCGTTTTCGAGATAGGGCGAGGGTGGACGCAACCGGGTCTGGCCCATCTTTAGGCTTGCAGTTCGAGGGCTGATTTCGCTAGAACTAAATCCAATGATAGTAATACGGGAACAGCAACAGCTAAAACGGGGGAAAGATGCAACGCAAGGTGACGAAAACAAGTGGCGGGCGATTGATTCGCCTCATAGCGATCTTGGCTTTCATGGCCGCAATTGCGGCTGCCTGCGGAAGTAACACTTCCA
>CAZHUR010000273.1:0-4288 GCA_964535395.1 uncultured Acidimicrobiales bacterium | reverse complement strand
GTCCCAGATGAGTTCGCCGAACCGGAACGCGAAGATGACGCTCACGATCACAGCAACGACACCGGACCAGACTTGAGTCCGTTTTGTTACCCCGAGTCGCCGCAGACCTATCAATGCCAAACCAAAGAGCGGTAGAAGAATGGCCACGTTGAACGGAAAGAACCATCCGGAGATCTCGTGCAAACTGATCGGCGGGGTCTCCTGTCCTGCTGTAAATACCTCGAACAAACTCCGTCCATCGCGTTCTGCGCGTGTTCCGACGTCAGCTTCCAACGAGAGCAGCGAGACGACGAGACGTAACCCGATGACCGCAGCTGCGCCAATAGCAAACCAGCTGGCTTGGACACGACCGGGGATCTCCTCTGCGAGCAGTCCGCGCAACCTCCGACTGGTGGCTGCGAGAAACAGGATGGCGCTGACGAATATGGAGGTGTTGAGGGGTGGGAACGGCAACGTTCTCCAAGCTCGCAATGTGATCGAGCTGTCTAGATCGTTTCGGGTGATTTCCCAGATCTCGCTTGTGCCTAAACCTATTCGCACCAACGTGGCTCCCTCGTCGGTAACGCGCAGATCCAAGGGAGAACGCATCAGGAGCTCCTGGTTCGTTACGCCGGCAAATTGCCCCGGCTCACCCGTGATCATAATTTCGAACAACGCGTTCTCATTGAGGATGTTTCGGTTGATCGTGCGTTGGACCAAAACGTCTCCCGCATCGGTGACCTCGGTCGGCAGCGAGACAGTATGGAGGCCCTCTCGTGCGCTGGTGTCTTGCCCAATGACGGTTGCGATGAGTAGCGCCGCTCCAATGGCCGCAAAGGCGCGGGCGGAGAAACGTCTGAGGCTGAGCTGGGTATCTTCTTCACGGACCGAGGGGTAGCTATCAACTGGTGTGAAAATCAGCTTGCGTGCCCACCGCAGAACGACAGCAAAGCCAACGACTGCGATCACCACCCCAACCCAAGCTCGACCGACCGAGAGTGCGCCGGATGTTCCGAGGTAGACCGAGTCAGACGGTACGAGCAGTCTCCAAAGACCCGATTGTGGGTCTCCAACCCCGAACGTTCGGGTCCAGCCAAACGAACCCTCGACCAGGCCTACCCAGCTGCGGGTACCCCACCAGACCAGAACCAATGCAAACGCACTGGCGATCCAGTCGTCAACCGAGTCTTCTGGGTCTCGTACTTGAATGAGGGCAGCGATGATGGCTACCCAGGGGAACACGAAGGCGAAGGTTTCGGCCGCGGCCACGGGCCAACTCGTCCCGGTCTGCGCGGCGAGCGGATCGTAGGTCACCAGCAGCACAACGCTCACGCCGATGCCCAAGATGGCAAAGACCCCGAGCGCTGCGCCCGCAGACCGCAAGGCGCGGGCATGGGTACTCAGAGCACGCTGCGGCCAACCGACCTTCAACGAACGCGCCCACATGACCCACGCGGCTAGCAGCGGTAGCAGTGCGACCAGCCACACACCGAGCAGTGGACCAAGAGATGCCTCACCAGCGAGGGCGAACACCTCGGTCGAAGTTGGGAAGATGACAGGGTCCTCAACACCAGGCAACGAGCCACCCGCCGGTGGCGTGGTGATGACATCGAAATCGAACGGTCTCGACAGCGCAGCCTGGACGAGCAGCAACACCGCCACAATGCCGACTACGCCAACGCGACCCAACGCCGTGCGTCGTTCTCGTCTTGCGTCACTGTCGGTAACAACCGCCGACCAGTCGCTGTCGACTGTGGTCGAGGTTGGCTTGATCACATCGTCGAGGAGTTCTTCGATGGCGTTCATGTCAACGTCCTCTCGTCGAGTGCGGTGCCGAGGCGTTTCAGGCCCCGATGCAAATGGGTCTTGACCGAACCAGCGCTGATACGCAGATCGGAAGCGATCTGGTCGACGGTCATGTCTTCGTAGAAGCGCAAAACGACCACCTGTCTTTGTCGCAAAGGAAGGTCTTGAAGGGCACTGCGGATGTCATCGTCTGGGCGGGGCGGATTCTCGTAGCTCTCTTCGCGACTTGGGCGATGTTTGCGTTCGAGCACAAAGCGACGAACCTTCGAGTAACACGCCTTCACTACCGCCGAGCGAACGTAGGCCGAGAGGGCTTGTTGACTTCGAAGCTGCGGAGGCTTAGCAACCAGGCGCACGAAGGTGTCGTGGACCAGTTCTTCGGCGACCGCCCGGCTACCCACGATCCACTCGGCAAGCCCCACAAGCCGGGCGAGGTCTTGCTTGTAGACCGTCTCTAGATCGCTTGCGGGAGCGATCGCTTCAAGGGCGCGGTCGTCGTTCGTTCCAAGGGTCGAGAGGCGAGCCATGGCGCGCTGGGGCACCGCCGGCACTGCGGCCAACTGGTCCTCTCCCCTGGTGTTCATGATCTCTAGACGCCTGCCGCCATACAAAACGTTGACACATATCTAGAAAAACTTCGATAGCTAGCAGCTCTTAAAAGCCGACCCAGCCCCGAATCGTCTCTTCGCCACCGAATCCGAACCAGTAGATCGAACCAAGGACGCCCAAAACGAGGAAGATTCCAGACATATACAGCGCCCTTTTCGGAATTGGCTCGTCCGGGTCGAGGCCAGGAACCTTGCTTCGGACATAACGAAGCAGCTTGTCGGCCCACACGAAGTCTTGAGCCAAGATGACGAGGCCAGCAGCAAAGGCCAGCAAGCCCGGCCCCGGCACGAAGATCATAACGACGCCTGCGATCATCAGACAGAAGCCGGCGATGATGCGACAAATACGAGCCATTGCTCGTTTCCACGCCGTCTCGGGACCTTGTTCGCTCCCATCTACGTCGTACTCCGCGAGAATTGCCGCGTCTTTGATATCGACATCCCCATCGCCGTCCACATCACGATTGGTGTACGGAGGCAACGTGTCGGCCTCAACATCTGCGGAGAGACCGAGTTTGTCTTTGAATTCTCGCTGAGTCACTACCGACAGTGTAGACGCCACCGACACGGTCACCGAGGGCGGCCTAGAACTAGCTAGCTTTCTGGCCAGCGGCTCTTCTCTTCTCAGCCACCGCAGCAAGTCCGCCACGCAAGTTGGCGAGGGTTTTGAGACTTTCCTCCCGGCGGTGCAGAGCCTGCAACGCTGCCTCGCGTGCTTCCTCATCGCCGAAACTCCACGAGTCTTCTGTTTGAGTTTCAACCTCGACTCGGCGGGGAGCCTCAGCGAGCAGCAGTGCGAAGTGTTCGGCACGCACGGGCATAGCGAGCAGGTAACCCTGCACCATGTCGCAACCCTGCTTGATCAGCCACTCGTGTTGCGATTCGCTCTCCACGCCTTCTGCAACCGTCACGAGACCCATCGATTTCGCGAGCCACAAAGCAGCCCTAGTGACCGGCTCCTCGTTGCCGGAATCGATGCGATTGGTGAAGCTCTTGTCGATCTTCAAAATGTCGACCGGGAGATCGTGAAGGACTGCGAGCGAGGACTGACCCGTACCGAAGTCGTCGAGCGCAACCTTGATGCCCTTGGAGCGGAGGAATTCGAGCGTCGGCGCAATTTTTGCGTCACCGTCGGCAACGGCGGTCTCGGTTACCTCAACCACCACGTTCGACCCAGCCAATCCGTGGCGATCGATGGCATCGAGAATCGATGGCGCGAGCCGGTCTCCCGTGAATTGTTTCCGAGACACATTGAGGGCCATTCGGAACTCGTCACCTACAAGATCTTGCTCCCGCCAAATCGCGAGCGTCTTGAGGGACTCGTCGATAACCCACTCGCCCACCTCGAGGATGAGTTCGGTTTGCTCCAGGTATGGCAGAAAGGCCGCTGGAGTTTCTACCGTGCCATCCTCTTGGGTGAGACGCAACAACGCTTCGACACCGGTGATCTGGTGGGTCTCCGAGTCGAAAATTGGTTGGTACACGAGGAAGAAGGAGTTGCGCTGCACAGCACGCCGCACAAAAAGCTGCTTGTTGAGTTCGTCGTCGGCAGCCGAGCGAAGCCCCCGATGGAAGACCTCGTAGCGGGCCCTGCCCTTTGACTTTGCCTCGTAGAGGGCAATGTCTGCGTCGCGGAATACCTGGTTCGCATCGCTGTACGAGTCGGTCAGCTCAACAAGACCGATGCTCACCGTCGTGTACAAATCGAGACCCGAGATGTGAATCTCTCGACGGACGTTCTCGATTATTTCCGCCGCGATCGCTTCGGCAAGCACGACCTCTTCACCGGTGACGAGGAGCGCAAACTCATCGCCACCAAGTCTGCCAAGCAGATGTTCTGACCCAGCAACCTCACACAGCCTCGATGCAATTTCGCGCAGTACCTCATCACCAGC
>CAZHUR010000272.1:0-4314 GCA_964535395.1 uncultured Acidimicrobiales bacterium | reverse complement strand
GACGACAGCCCACCACCCACCGATGCCCCAGAAGATGACGAATCCGATGAAGTCGAAGACGACATGGCGAGAACGGTCGGCGAACCGTCAGACGACGCAGAAGGTGGCGACGTCGATGTCGAAGTGCTGAGCGAGGCCGATGAGGCCGAGCCACTCGACCCAGACAGTGCAGAAATCGGCTCGGTTGGGCCAGCCACCCAGGTCGAGGGAGACCCTCAGTTCACCGGCTAGAAGTCCTGCCTTACGATTGGGAGTAGCCGCAGTCGAGTTGGGCTCGGCTGACTTGTTTGTTGTGGTCTGCGCGGACTCCGTCTTTTGTTAGCGAGGAGGTCGCAGATATGCAAAGCTGCTCGGTACACACATTCACAGTGGAGGAAAGAAAATCAAATGGCGGGAAACACACACGAAGAAGTGGAAGAACTGCGCGCGCTAGTGCACGAGTTGCAGGCCGAGACCAAACGCCTCGCAATGCTTGTCGATGAGGCGCCCGTGAAAGAGGAGGTGTTAACACCTCCCGACGGCCAGCTACTTGCTGGTATCGCAGAACAGCCGACGTCGCGGCGTCGAATGTTCAAGGCAGGTGCTGCTGTCGCTGCCGTTGCAGCTTCAACGCCGCTCTTGGCTAAAGAGGCAGCCGCCGCTGATGGCGGGAACTTTGTCATTGGTAGTGACAACACATCTGGGGGAGCGCATACTCGACTCAGAATGACTGGCACCGGCTTGCTCGTTAACCAAAACGTGCTGACGGTGACCGATGATAGTACGACCTCAGGCTTCCCGTCTGCTGTTGGGGCATACGCCCAGGGCGATCGAGTGACCAACGGCCTCTACGCCTTTGCGGACTCTCGTGACAACTCCGACGCCAACACCGGTCACGCGATCGTGATCGCTGCGCGAAGCGGCGCGCGTTCGCACATTCGGCTGGTAGCGTCTGGTGCGCAGCCGCAATTGGACAACTACTCACACTCCCAGGGTGAGATTCGTCAACAGTCTGGCAATCTCTGGTTCTGCACCAGCACTGGTACGCCAGGAACGTGGCGCAAACTTGCAGGACCCACCAGCTCCGGTGCCGTACATGCAATCTCACCCCGCCGCGCCTACGACTCTCGTTTCGGCGATGGTCCGCTTTCAGGCGGCGAGAACCGAGTCATCTCGGTAGCAAATGCAATCGACGTTGCGTCGGGCGCGTCGACAGGCACTCTGGTACCGGCCGATGCAACCGCCGTCATGTTCAACCTCACTATCGTCGGTACTAGCCAGAATGGATTTCTCGCAGTTGCGCCCGGAGATGCTGCGACCTTCGAGGCATCGACGATCAACTGGCGAGGCTCAGGACAAGTATTTGCCAATGGCTCAATGTCAACCGTCGACTCTAGCCGCCAGCTCCGGGTGTTCGCCGGCGGCGGCTCAACCGGCTTCATCATTGACATCACGGGCTATATGTTGTGAACATGGACCGCCAGGGTCAGGTCTCAACAGCTAACAGGTTGGTGCGCTAGACGCTGCCGGCGAACAAATCACCATGGTCAACGACGCCCGATGGCCGCGGCTATGACGCCCAAGACGTCAGGGCCACCGTTGATGGCATCGACCAACTATGGGGTAGTAAGGGTGTGGCCCAGCAACTCTGATCCCCCGAGCTATTTGATCCAACGCCGTCAGCTGCCAGTTGATACAGCTTCGATCGATGAAATGTACTCCGAGCGGAGTTTTTGGCGGGCGCGTGCAAGCACCGACTCCGTAGCCCGGTAGGTGAGGCGAAGTTCGCCAGCAACCGCGCTGACCGTGTTGTCGTGGCAGTAACGCAATAGCAGGGCGCTTTGTTGAGTGGCGCATAGCGAACCAAGTGCCTGATGAAGCGCATCGCTTGAAGGCGACAGATCTGATGCGAACGCGTCACCCACCTCGACCGGGCGTTCAAGCTGCAATGCCTGGATGGTTGCTGTCTGTCTACCTACGCTGCGCCAGTGATCGACGAGCCGGCGTCGAGCGACGGTCATCAGCCAACCCACGTTCACCTTCTTGCCTCGAGCGATCGCTCGACCCGCCTGCAGGAAGGTCTCGTTGGTCAAGTCTTCAGCCAGCTCTCGTTCTCGGCACCGCCGTTGCAGAAAGGACTGAACCTCTCCTGCATAGCTACACCACAGTTCTTCAATGTCGGACATCCCCACTCCCCTTGTCATGCGTGCATGATTTGCACCGCTTTGGTGTTTGAGGAGATCCTGTGACGAGAGCGTTAAGGGATTGTTCAAGAGCCAAATTGCTGGTCTGAACAATCTCTGAACACCTCTTTCTTAACGTGCGCTGTGTGAAGGACACAGCGATGAGGAATTTAGGCGGGCGGTTGATTTGGCGGTCAAAATAGCGATTTTTGGACCAATGTCGGCCGAGCGCGACGGCGAATCAGTCGTACTCGGTGGGCCGAAACAGCGTTGTGTCCTGGCAATGCTGATCGGAGCGGCGCCAGCCAGCGTGTCGGCGGACTCACTCGCGCAAGCGCTCTACGGCCAGGATGTACCCGACAGCGCACGGCGACGTATCCAGACCTACGTGTCTACGCTGCGGTCGGTTCTTGGCGATGTCATTGTTCGGGCCGGCGACGGCTGGAAACTCTCGAAGGATGAGGTGCACGTCGACTCATACGAGTTCGAAGCAGCGGTCAGCTCCGTTTCGAGGTTGCGGGCCCAAGAGACCAGCGAGGTTCTCCAACAAGCCCTCGAGCTTTGGCGAGGTTCACCCTTCGGGCTTCTAGAAAGTCACGGCCTGTTAGCTCCCGAGATCGGCAGGCTGGAGGAGCTTCGTCTACAAGCGATTGAGCGTCGTGTTGATGCCGACCTCGAGCTCGGCAGAAGTAGCGAGATCATCCCCGAGCTTTCGACGCTCATCATCGAGCATCCCTTTCGCGAGAGTCTGAGGGCACGACATATCCTTGCGCTCTACCGCTCTGGCCGACAAGAAGAGGCATTGGCCTCGATCGCGGAGATGCGGACGCTTCTGGTCGACGAACTCGGCCTCGACCCCACTCCTGAGTTGCAAGACCTCGAGGCTCGCATCCTGCGCCACGACCCGACGCTGCGTTTACGCGAGGAACCCGATGGTGAACCGCTCCGCGGGTTCCGACTCTTCGAAGAGATTGGCTCTGGAGCGTTTTCAGTGGTGTGGCGCGGCCTTCAACCGTCGATTGGACGCGAGGTTGCGATCAAGCAGATTCGTGAGGAGCTTGCGTCTCAAGCCGACTTCATTCGTAGGTTCGAGGTCGAGGCACAACTCATTGCTCGCGTCGAACATCCACACGTCGTTCCGCTCATCGACTATTGGCGAGATCCCGACAGTGCGTACCTGGTTATGCGGTGGCTACGTGGGGGGACGCTTCGCCAGCGGCTCGTGCACGGTGCGCTCAGCCTTGAGGAAACAGAGCGACTCATCTCCCAGGTCGGCGGAGCGCTCTCCGCAGCCCATCGGCTAGGCGTCATTCATCGCGATGTCACGAGCAACAACATCTTGCTCGACGAGGAGGCCAATGCGTTCCTTGGCGACTTCGGCATTGCCTCGATGGTTCTCAACGACTCCGAGCTTGGCGACCCTTACGGCCCCGGCCTACCGAGCGTGGCATCGCCGGCGTATGCCGCACCCGAACAGTTGCGTCGAGAAGAGCCTGGTCCCAAAGCCGACATCTTCAGTCTCGGCGTCGTCGCATACGAGTGTCTCACCGGCGCGTTGCCCTTTACCGACACTCCGAGCAAAGAGGCACTCATCCAACGGCAAATGGCAGAGCCCTTTCCATTGGTCAGCACGGTTCGCTCCGGATTACCCGATCGTGTCGATCGAGCAATCGCACGCGCCACGGCAAAGGAGCCGCTCGACCGTTTCGAGAGCGTCGACGAATTTTTGGTAGCACTCAGTGGTTCTGAGGTCGACTCGGTTTCGGGCGAGGTAGTGAGTTTGCTAGGCGGCGGGGTCGAAGCGGGTGGTGACCCGTACATGGGACTACGCGCCTTCGAGGAAGCCGATAGCGGCGACTTCTTCGGCCGGGATCGCCTGTTAGCTGAAGTGCTCTCCCGTCTCGACAGCGATGATGCGGCTGCTCGTTGCCTGACCGTCGTTGGTCCATCCGGTTCCGGCAAGTCATCGCTCGTTCAAGCAGGTGTCGTGCCGGCGCTTCGGGCCGGAGGAGTTCCTAGCTCTGAATCCTGGTTCTTTACGACGATGGTCCCCGGGGCGCGACCATATGAAGCGCTCGAGGCTGCGTTGTTGCGTGTGGCGATCAACCCACCAGCGTCCTTACTCCACCAGTTGAAGGACGGCCCCCGAGGG
>CAZHUR010000271.1:1318-4315 GCA_964535395.1 uncultured Acidimicrobiales bacterium | reverse complement strand
GACCTGAGGGATGTGAATCTTGCGGTACTTGCCGAGGTAGCTACCGTCGGCGTCGATCACCGCCGCTGTGTTGTACAACAACCCAGCTTGTTCCTCTTCGTACATGGGAAGGACAAGAACCATCGAGTGCTTCTCGGCCAACTCCTGGAAGCGCTTGGTCGTTGGCCCGTCCGGTATTGCCTCCGCGTAGCTGTAGTACTCGGACTCTTGCACCTGGCAGAAGTACGGACCGTAGAACAGCTCTTGAAAGCACATCACCTGGGTGCCCTGGCTTGCTGCCTCAGCCAGATACTGCTCGTGTAACTCGATCATGGACTCTTTATCGCCAGTCCACTTTGTTTGAAGAATGGCAGCCTTCACCACATCGGACATCTGACAACCCCCGGTCTTTGACAACGCATCTATCAACTCGTTCTATACCATCTCGCACCTTTGTGGAAACTCGCCTCCGGTGAGGACAAGGGAGAGTTCATGGTCCCGTCATACGAAACAGTGGTTTGGCCAACATCGTCGTCCGACATCGGGCTAGACCGTAGAGATGAAGACTCCACGCATTCGAAAACTGTCGATCACGATCGAGGAAAGTCACACCGAGATGGGAAAGACCATCGATCCTCCTCGGCGAAAGCTCGCCATCGGTGCAATCGTCGATAACCCCTTTGCTGGGTCATATGTCGAAGACCTCGAGGAGCTCTACGATCTCGGCGCAAGCATCAGTGGCTATCTCACCACGCGAGGAGTTGAGGTGCTCGACGTCGAACCCAACGACATCACCGGTTATGGCAAGGCAGCCATCGTCGGCACGAACGGCGAGATCGAACACGCTGCCGCTCTGCTTCACCCGCGCTTTGGTGCTCCAGTACGAGCCGCCGTCGACCATGGGAACGACATCATCACCTCGACCAAGATGGTTGCTGGTCCTGGCTCGAAGATCACCGTTCCGCTCACCAACAAAGATGCCATCTGGGAGTTCGACGATATGGACGCCATCGAGTTCGGGATGCCCGATGGACCGCGCCCGGACGAATTCGTCATCATCATCTCACTGTCGATCGATGGCCGACCTTTGGCACGAACGAAAAAGGACTCGTGATGTTCAAGGCAATGATCTTGTTGACCAAGGCTGAGGGTCAAACGACCGAAGCGTTCGTCGATTGGTGGACGGTGCAGCACAAGCCGCTCGCACAACAGCTTCCGGGGCTACGACGTGCGGTGTTCAACGTGGTCACCGAATCGAGTGAACCGGGTTCACCCGATGGCATTGCAGAGTTGTGGTTTGACAGCCAACAAGATTTTGAGGCTGCCTACGCGACCGACATAGGCAAGGCGGTTGCGCAGGACTCGCTCGACAACGTCTCGTCCCGCGTTCGCTTCCTGATCGACGAACACACGATCTTTCCCGTGTAGAAGCTTTCCCGTGTAAGAAAGTCTCGACTTCGCCGACCGGCGTAAGCCAAACTGGGGACATGTCCGAACAAGGCGGCCCAACACAAGACGGAGTCCCACACGATCGGGGTCCACAGGCTCAAGCACCTGCGGGTTGGTATCCGGACGGCACTGGTTCTCAACGTTGGTGGGATGGCCAGCAGTGGACCCAGCATGTGCCGGTTCCTGTTCAGACATCGACGACCGATCCAAAGACGATCGCAGCGCTCATCCACGTCTCGGGGATCTTCTTCGGATTTATTGGACCGCTCGTGGGCTACCTGGTCTACCCGCAAGACCAATTCATCAGAGAGCATTCGCGCAATGCGCTCAACTTCCAGTTGACCCTGCTGATCGGGTTCGTGATCTCGGCCGTTCTGATCTTTGTCGTGATCGGGATCTTCCTCATCATCGGAATCATGATCGCCGCGGTCGTGCTACATATCATCGCCGCAATCGAAGCAAGCAAGGGAAATTCCTACACCTATCCTCTGACGATCGAGTTCATCAAGAGCTAGCGATGCTGCGTGCTCGATTCGAGCTGATAGAACAAAACCATGAGTGACGCTGATATCGAGTTCTTCTTTGACCCTGTCTGCCCCTTTGCCTGGATCACTTCCCGCTGGATTGTGAAGGTCCAGGAACAGACCAACTACGAGGTCGACTGGCGATTCATATCGCTCAGGATTCTCAACAAAGACAAGGACTACGCGACCGACTTCCCACCTGAGTACGATCACGGACACACCGCTGGACTTCGTATGCTTCGGGTGTGTGCGGCCGTGCGTGACGAGCTGGGCAACGAACCAATGGGTCCGCTCTATGCCGAACTCTCTAGTACTGCATTCGATACCGAACCAAATGAGGAGTACCGACTCACCCTCGGCACGGTTTCGATGATCGAGGGGGCGCTCGAAGCGGTTGGACTTCCCACACACTTCGCCGCTGCAGCCGATGACGAGAAGTGGGATGCGATCGTCGAAGAAGAGACCGAGTTAGCACTTTCTCGAGTCGGAAGGGACGTCGGCACACCGATCATCACGTTCCGGCCACCAGATGGTTTGTCGTTCTTCGGGCCGGTCATCAGCCGAATCCCAGACGATGAAGATGCCGTCTCGCTCTGGAACGCCGTCACCACCTTGGCTGCTTATCCTGGCTTTGCCGAGATGAAGCGTTCGCTACGTGAGACACCGCAATTGCGGGTCTTTGGTGAACTCAGCGAGAACCCTCAGTTTGAGGACTGGCAGGGCGGCGCGCGGGCCGCTCATCTTCCTGACGCCTAGGGTGGAGACACGGCTCATCGCCACTACCCAGAGCGACCCCCACACCGGTAGATCTCGCTGTACGATAGAGAGTCGTTCGATACACATTTTTTGCGAAGGAGAACCTGGTGGCCGGAAGCGCTCCAATGGAAGAGAAACCACAACTCGGTCGTGGCGCCACGATCGCAGGGCTCGTTTTTGCGTTGCTCGTACTCACCGGCTTTAGCGCGGGCACCGCTGTTTCTTTCCGCGACACGGTCTCTGAGGACTACAGCCATCAAGAGGAAGGCGACCACGCCGACGACCACGC
>CAZHUR010000271.1:0-1218 GCA_964535395.1 uncultured Acidimicrobiales bacterium | reverse complement strand
CGACCACGCCGACGACCACGCTGACGACCACGGCGACGATCACGCCGAGGACGACCATGGCGACGATCACGCCGACGAGTAACTTCTTGAAGTGAGTGCCCGAGCTGTCCTAGTTGTTCTTGCACTAGTCACTGCTGGTTGTGCAACCAGCACGCCAGTAGCCAGCCCCGAGCCAGAACCCGAGACCCAGTCTGAGGTCGTCGAAGAGGAGTCAGCCGAGACTCTCAGCGAAACCGTTGAGCAAGACGCATCCGGCGAAGAGGCTCAAGACGACGACGAAGCGAGCGTCCAATTCGAGGCTGACTCAGAGCCATTCTCCGACCTCTGCAATGCGAGCGAAGCCGTCATTGGTTCGCGTCCTGATGTCACCTCGAGCGGAAACCGAATCGGTCTTGGATCGATCGACTTCACCACGCTCGATGAAGTTGTGATCGAACTTCCCGACGACGCAATCTGGGTGACCTCTGACCCCGCTGTTACCGGCGGCTGGTTCGTCGTGTTGAGCCGAGGCTCGACCGTTCGTGTCTCTCCGGACGGTGTGGTCACAACAGCTTTGGACGCAGGCGTCGATCTTCCACCCGAACTCGACGAAACCGGCGCTGCTAACTCTCCCTTCCGTTTTCACGACCTTTTCATCGAGCCTCTCGAAGATGGCCGAGTCGTCATGGCCGAGTCGATCGCGGCAGCTCTTGTTGGTCCGACTGGGAGCTACGCCCACGGCGTGCTCGGAGACGCACTCGAAGCATCGGGTGTTGCCTGGGTCGATACCTGCACAGGCGAAACAGGGCGGATCGACATGGCCGAACCCGACGTCATCGAAGGTATTTCTCCAATCCTCTACGACGTCGATACCGACGGAGAGCTTGAAATAGTCGTCACTCTTGCAAACGGGAACGAAGGCGCACGGCTCGCAGCCTTCGAGTTGAACGGCACGCTCGTTGGAGACTCCGAACCGATAGGCCAAGGTCGCCGTTGGCGCAATCAATTGGCCGTTGGGCCCTTCGGACCCGAAGGCCAGATCGAGCTCATCTCCGTCCGAACTCCCCATATAGGTGGCACCGTCGAGGCCTTCCGTCTCGTGCCCGGAGAAGCCGATGAAGACTCCAGCGCCGACCCGACCGGTGCGTTCATTCCTGTTGCAGAGTCCGATCCAAACTTCACGTCGCACGTGATCGGTGCACGAAACCTTTCGCTGGCGATCGCCATCGACGCAACCGG
>CAZHUR010000270.1:0-4315 GCA_964535395.1 uncultured Acidimicrobiales bacterium | reverse complement strand
GAACCAGAAGCCGAAGAGGAACCAGAAGCCGAAGACGAGGCCGACGGCGAGCCACGTCAAGTGGCCTTCCTGAACGCGAGCTCAGCAAATACGTGGTTGCAGAGTTCTCTCAGCGCAATGGAACCAATCGCAGCCGACAACAACATCGAAATCGTCGAGTTCGACGCTGGCTTCGACCCTGCTGCCCAGCAACAGCAGTTCCAGGACGCTATTGCCTCAGGCCAGTTTGATGGCGTTGTTCTCACCTCACTCGCTGGTGCGGGCGCCCAACCTGACATCCAAGACGCTCTCGACGCGGGCCTCGAGGTTGTGGTGCTGAACCAGGTAATCGGCGAGGACTTCACGACAACCGACTCGCCTGTCGACGGAGTCGCCGGACTCGTGTTTGAGCCGCCACTCGTTCGTGGCGAACGCCTTGGTCAGCTCACTGTTCAGGCGTGCGAAGGCTTCGACCCATGCAACGTCGTGTACTTCTTCGGAATCCGAGGAATCCCTCTCGACGTCGCCGTACGCGAAGGCTGGGACTCATCGGTGGCAGGAAGCACCGTAAATGTCGTTGCGGAAGGTGAGGGCCAGTTCGCTGGTCCCGACGTCGCACTCGCCGCAATGCAAGACATCCTGGTGGCAAACAGCGATATTGATGTCGTCGTCGGTGCCGACCAGTCAATGCAGGGTGTCGAGCTCGCACTCGACGACGCTGGCATTGAAGGCGTCAACATCGTCGGATTCGGTGGCAGCGCCTTCTCGATTCTTGCGGTCGAGGAAGGTCGTTGGTGGGGTGGCCTGGTCGGGGTACCGGCGACCGAAGGCGAACTCGCCATGGACGCAATGGTCCAGGCGCTCGAGGGAACTGATGTCGGTGGTATCGATCCAGCGCAATTCGTTCCGAACGAAGGCCTCATGACCCAAGAAAACGTTGGAGACTTCACCGCCCAGTGGGATGGCTGATAGTTGGCCGCTCACCCGGCTGATCCTCCAAAGATCGAGGTTCACGGTGTCACAAAGCGATTTGGTGGCACCGTGGCCCTCGATCGGGTCGACGTAAGTGTTCATGCTGGACGCGTGCACGCGCTCGTTGGTGAAAATGGTGCGGGAAAGTCAACACTCGGCAAGTCTATTGCTGGCCTGCATATGCCCGATGAAGGCACGATCGCGATCGACGGTGAAGAGGTAGAACTCCGTTCGCCCTCGGTTGCACTTGCCCACTCGATCACCATGGTCGCCCAAGAGTTGTCGCTTCTGCCTGGCAGGTCCGTCGTCGACAATGTCCTGCTCGGCATCGAGACAACGCGAGGGGCAATCGTCGATCGCCGTGCCGACATTGCCCGGTTCGAACACCTTGCCCAAAGGTATGGGTTCGATCTACAGGCGACCACGATCGTCAGCTCGCTGTCGGTCGCAGATCAGCAAAAGGTTGAGATCCTACGAGCGCTCGCTCGCGAGGCGGAGGTCATTGTGATGGACGAGCCGACGGCTCGGCTCTCATCGGATGAAGCCGCATCGCTCACAAACAACATTCGCTTGCTCGCCGACTCGGGAGTCACAGTCGTATTCGTCTCGCATTTTCTCGACGAAGTGCTCGCCGTTGCTGACGATGTGACGATCATGCGCAACGGCAAGGTAGTTCGCAGCGGACTAGCTGCCGACGAAACCAAGTCGTCGCTGATCGAAGCCATGGTCGGACGCAGTATCGATGCGGCGTTCCCGCCTCGGCCTGTAGTGGCCAACGATGCACCAATCCGCTTCCGTGCCGAAGGGCTCAGTCGTGACGGTGCGGTCGATGATGTTTCGTTCGAGCTGCGTGCCGGTGAAATTGTGGCAATTGCGGGCCTCGTTGGGGCCGGGCGCACCGAGCTTGCACGACTTATCTTCGGCGCCGATCGGGCGTCGTCGGGGTCGATGTGGCTGGACGGGGAGCCGTTCAGCCCCCGTTCTCCACGAGCCGCAGTTGCGCGAGGTGTTGGGATGATCCCTGAGTCGCGCCGCGACCAGGCGTTGTTGAGCAGGCGCACCGTGGGAGATAACGTCGCCTTAGCCCACCTCGACTCGATGACCGCAGCTGGCGTCGTGCGCACACGGGACTTCGACCGGCGAACGAAAGATGTGTGCGCCGAGGTCAATCTGACCGGTGCCACGACGTTGTCGATGATGGACGAGCTCTCGGGTGGCAACCAACAAAAGTCGGTCTTTGCACGCTGGCTCGTCAGCACCCCGAGCGTGCTCATCGCCGATGAGCCAACCCGCGGCGTCGACGTTGGAGCCAAGCGCGGCATCTACGAACTCATGGTCAACCTCGCTGATGAGGGAATCAGTATCTTGATGATCTCCTCAGAGATCGAAGAGGTCCTTGGAATTGCGAACCGCATCTTGGTGATGCGAAGCGGGAGGATCGCAGGGGTTTTGCCTGGCGAAACGAGTGGAAGCAGCGACGTCATGAACCTTGCATTTGGATTGGAGACTGTGTGAGCGCCGCTGTAACGTCCACCGAGGGCTCAGTGCTCCGGAACATCAACTTCAAGAACTACGGCATTATCTATGTGACCGTCATCTTGTTCATCGTTCTATCGCTTACGACCGATGGATTCTTGTCGACGGCGAACCTGCGCAACGTCCTCGACCAACAGAGCTTGATCTTGATCGCTGGGTCCGCAATGACGTTGACCCTCATTGGAGGCAACTTCGACATCTCCGTTTCGGCCGTCTTCATTAATGCGAGCATCACCGCTGGGCTGCTGCATAACGCGACCGACTCCGCGCTCATCGCGATCGGGGGAGCGATTGTCGTCGGCGCCTTGTTTGGCCTCGTCAACGGGATCGTGGTCGCCCGGGTCAAGGTGAATTCCTTCATTGGAACCTTGGCCACATCGTTTGTCTTCTTTGGTATTGGCTTTGTTCTCAGTGACCGGAGCATCGTGCGGGTCGAGAACCGTGATTTTCTCGACGTAGCTCGCGGACGCGACTTCGGACTCACCAATGCCACCTGGATTGCACTGTTCGTCGTTGCGTTCTTTTGGTTCCTGCTAGAACGAACGAGCTACGGACGCAAGGTCTTTGCTACGGGTGGCAACCCTGAAGCCGCGCGACTTGCGGGGGTGCGAGTCGAGGCAATCACCACCTCGACCTTTGTCATGACCGGCGCAGCGGCCGGGCTCGCCGGAGCCCTTCTCGTCTCGCGGACCACGTCAGCTCAAGCAAGCGATGACTTCTCCTTCGTTTTTGCCGTTCTCACTGCGGTGATCATTGGTGGAACTTCGATCGCTGGTGGAGAGGGAGCGGTATGGCGAACTTTGCTCGGCGCGCTGTTCATCGCAATCCTGACAAATGCCTTCAACCTCTTGCAGATCGACCCCGTTATCCAACGGCTCGTACAAGGCGCAGTAATTCTTGGAGCCGTAGCAGCAGACAACTGGACTAGGAGTAGACGTTCATGACGACCTCGATTACCCAATTCACAAAGGACGATGTCGAATCGATAGCCGTTGGAGCGACGTTGTTAGGGACCGGTGGCGGCGGCGACCCGTACATCGCCAAACTGATGACCTACCAAGCCCTCGAAGAGCACGGCCCGGTCGAGATCATCAGCGCATCCGACCTCGACCCCGATGATCTGGTCCTCACCGTTGCGATTATCGGCGCTCCGACGGTGATCCTCGAAAAGCTCCCGGCTGGCACCGAGTTCATTGGAGCGATCAACGCACTTTCCTCCTACCTCGGCAAAGAACCCAAAGCGATTATGCCGATCGAAGTGGGCGGACTCAACACGCTCCTCCCGATCGCCGCTGCAGCCGAGATGGGGCTTCCGGTGGTCAATGCGGACGGCATGCGCCGGGCTTACCCACAGGTCGAAATGACCGTGTTCACCCTGGCAGGTATCCCTGCTGCACCGCTGTCGATCGCCGATGAGAAGGGCAACTTGTGTGTCTTTGAGACGACCACCAATCAAGTCGCCGAAACCCTTGCACGCTCGGTGGTCATCCAGCTCGGCATGGCAAACGCATTTAGTAGCTACCCAATGACCGCAGGCCAGGTCGCAGAACACGCGATTGCCGATTCGCTCACCTACTGTCGAGATGTTGGGGCAATGCTCGAAGCTGCTCAGCGACACGAAGACGGTGCCTGGGAACGCTTTCTTTCAGAGACTGGCTCAAAGCAATTCTTCGAGGGCAAAGTCGTCGATCTCGATCGGCAAACCACCGAGGGATTTGCCCGGTCCACGGTCGTCCTTGCTGACCTCGAAGGAAGCGATCGGGTCATGAAGGTCGAGGTGCAGAACGAGAACCTCGTCGCAATGGTCGGTGACGAGCCTGTTCTCACC
>CAZHUR010000269.1:2905-4338 GCA_964535395.1 uncultured Acidimicrobiales bacterium | reverse complement strand
CTAGACCAACCCCGCTCTCGCAGAGGACGGCGTGATCCGCGCTCACCGTGGAATCGTTCCCAACGTCGGCGACATCCCACAGATGTACGACTTCAGCCGGACTGTTGGTGAGATCACCATCGAGCGCATCGGCTAATTACTAGCCAATACTGCGACGAGTTGGCACCCGACGGGTGACCACAACAGAGAAGCCCCGCCGTCTCGCACGGCGGGGCCGCTTCTGTTTTCGGGCTTAAGTACTGGGGGTTCAAGCCCCGACCCAGCCTTCAGCCAGCGAACAAAGCCGCCGATAACTCGGGGGCTATGGAAACACCGACCGACCTCAATAGCGAGGATGACGGGCAGTCCGATGTGGTGCCCGACGTCGTGCGTGATCAGCCAAGGACGCTGTCGGGTCGCACCGTGGTTTCAGTTTGGTTGACCGTGGGCGTCGGCGCGCTGCTCATCTGGCTCGGGCTCCCGGCAGTACGAAATGCTCTTGGGAGAATTTGGCCAGGCGAGCCCACGACATTCTTTTGGTTAGCGATCCGAGGGACGACGAGGATTACGTTGGTTCTGCTGGCTGTTTTCGCGAAGGCAGTCGTGGACTATCACCGTCGCGGGAGCAAGCGTTTCCTCTCCGGGACACTTATCTCGTGGGGCCTATGGGCAGTAGTGGCTGTGCTCTGGCTTTCCCTATCGTTCTTCTCTGCCTTCGGCGACAACCCACAGAATGGATTCGAACAGGAACTCGTCGGGCCTGTCGAGGGCGCGGTAGCGGTTCTTTTGACACTCGGGATCGTGCTAGTACCGTCGGCGTGGGGTTTCATCCTCGATCGAAGAAGCCGAACACGTTCGGTCTCCAAAATTCCTGCATCCACCCACACTGATTGTGGGTAGGTACAGAACTTTTAGTTTTCGTTGACCGGGTTGGGTAGGGCTTCTCCGAGCTCGATCGTGCCGAGGAAGTTGTCGACTGTTTGAAGCCACTGGCGATCGACATTGAGGAGCCATTGTTGTCGGTCAGAGCGAGGGTCGGTGATCACGGCGAGAATTGCATCTTCGTCACCTTGGCCGAGATACCAGAAACCCTGCGATTCGCCAGCGGCAAGAGGCTCGGTTGTGACAGGGCCATTCGTAGCCACGAAGGCGCATTCGTCACTCGCTACACAAACGGCGTCATCGCGAACCGAGATGAGGAATCTCGTAGCCCGCTGGCCGCTCAGTTCGCCCGGATTGATCTGGTCGATGGAGAGGTCTTCGGACAGGTTCTCGAACCATCCAAAGAGGTCATCCTGTGGCCACAGTGAATCGGTGTCTTCCAGAGGAAGAACGGGCCGCTCTGGGTTCGAGAACGCTGAGATGCGAGTCAGGGTGATCGTTCGTTCTGTGGAACCATCGACGGTTTCAGCAATCTGGAACAGCCCCTCCTCGTTTCTGGTCAACAGAGTGGG
>CAZHUR010000269.1:0-2805 GCA_964535395.1 uncultured Acidimicrobiales bacterium | reverse complement strand
GATCGAGTTGTTCGGCTTCGGCGATCAAGTGCGCTCGTAGTCGTTCAGCAAATTCCGGTGGCTGGCCCTCATCGCCGAGGTCCGACATCAACTTCCTAAGGTCTTCAGCCATACGTTCGCCTTTCGGTTTCGTTGGATTGTTCAAGTTCAGCTCGTAGGGCCCGTCGTGCTCTCGTGACGAGCGCCTCGACCGACTTGGACGACCGCCCTAGATGGTCACCCAAGGCGGGAACCGTGTAGCCGTCGACGTAATGAAGCGTGAGAACCAACCGATGATCGACGCTCAGCTTTTGGAGAGCTGCTTCCACTCGAAGTCGCTCGCTGATGTCTTCGGTTCGTCCATCCTCAGCTCCGCCGATGAGAAGTTCGAGGCGTTGTTCGTAGCTGACTTGGCGTCGCAGAGCGTCGAACAGCCGGTTGCGGGCAACGGTGATAAGCCAGCCAGCGGTGATGTTCTCCGGTTCGGTTGGGCCGCGGAGGGCGGTAAGGAAGGTCTCTTGAGTGATGTCTTGACTGAGCGAGTGGTCGCGACATCGTCGGTAGATGAACCGGTAGACCTCGTCGCCGTAGGTGTCGTACAGCGCGGCGATGCTCTCGGAGCGGGGAACCCGGCCTCTCTCGTGCATCTCGCGCCTTTCTCCTCCTAGCAGCGGAATTCGTCGCATCTTGTTCAACGAGTGCGGCGCTCGAACCCCCTCATGAAGATAGGAAGTTTTCGGCGAGGCCGTCTTCTAGGCTCACAGCAAAAACTTGGGCCTCACCCTCGAGGTCGACTAGCTGGATCAGTAGCCGTCAAAGACCGTGACCGGCGACATCACATCCAGTGTTGGTATCGGGAAGAGTGCGCAGGGGTTCGTTCCATCCCATCGCTCAATTCGCGAGCGAAATTCTCGTGCACGGTCTTGGCGTAGCTCGCCACGAAAATCGAGGAACTGTCCCCAGTGAGACATGCCTTGAAAGGTGCTGCGGTTCGTCCGTACCACGCCCGACCGGAGGTGTTCGGGAGGGAACACATGTCGGTACCCCGACGCCGAGTACATCCACGTTCCGCCGGTAATCCACCGCAGGCTTGGGTTTTCGGCCCTCACGATGGACAAGACCTCCCGAAGTTCGGCGCGTCGATCGTCGAGACGTGATTCATGGAACGGGCTGACGTCGTCCACGCCTTCGATGTAGAAGTGCGTTTTTGCGCTATCGCCTTTGACTTCGAGCGAGAGCGTCCCGACAGTTGGCCAAGCGTGGGCAATGTGTTCGGGAGTCGGCGTTGCGGTAGATGCCGCTCCCATAACGATCTCCGCTCCTTCTGAGGTGTCGCTCGCGCTGCTGGTGTGAGCGATCAGTTTGATCCATGCGGGGTCAGACGCAGCTTCGCTAGGCCGGCCAAGTCCCAGTTCTCTTTGGATGTTCGTTAAGCGGTTCACCCCGTCGGCGAACGAACCAAGATCAAGCGTGACGAATCGTTCGACAAAGTCGAGCTGGAGCTCCGCAAACGCCTGCGACAAACGGCCTGTCATCCCAGCACAATACGACCGGAACCAGCGTCTTCGGGGTCGCGCCTCACTTACTTCTTCTCGACCGCTCACGCTCCGTGCGATTGGGGTCAGGCCTCACTTACGTCTTCTCCCAAACTGTTGAGTTCATCAGAACCGTTCGGACAGCGCATCGTTCGATGTCCAACGGACCGCACCCAAGAGCGTTTGCGGATCAACGAATTCAACTAAAAGAAAGTGAGGCGCGACCCTATTCGCGCGGACGGTAAGGGCAAAACTAAAAGAAAGTGAGGCGCGACCCCAGGGGAACAGCGGGTTTGGGGATCAAGGTTCGGCTGCATTGCACGTCGGCGCCGTGGGTGTCGTGTGGGACGTTTTCACGAGGTCGCCTTCTAGGCTCACAACACTGTGAAACTCGATTTACCCGGTGTGCCGGACAAGCGTCTTGCCGTACGGCTGACCCCGGACGCATTCCGACAGGTGCGCGGCGGTCACCCGTGGGTGTTCGATCGGGCGATCGTGTCCAACTCGATACCCGATGCTCCCCCTGGCGCACTTGCGGTGATCTTTGATTCGAAGCGGGACTTTGCCGGCATTGGCTTGTGGGATCCGCAGTCTCCAATCCGAATACGAATGCTCCATGCCGGCAAGCCGGTGCAGATCGATTCGACCTTCTGGAACGGACTTGTCGAAAGAGCGTTGGCTCATCGCTCCTCGCTCGGAACGAAAACCACCGGGTGGCGGCTGCTCCATGGCGAGAACGATGGTGTACCTGGTCTCATCGTCGATCGCTACGACTCGACACTCGTCTGCAAGGTGTACTCGCCGTGCTGGCTTCCTCATCTCGAAGCCGTGCTCGACGCGCTCCAAACCCAGGTGGCGCCGGAGCGGATCGTCTTGCGCCTTGGACGCCTTGCTACTCAATCTGTGGAGATCGAACGAGCCGGACTCATCGATGGCATGGTCGTAAGTGGCGAGCCAGTCGATGGGCCGATCGAGTTTCTCGAGAATGACTTGCGTTTCACAGCGGACGTTTTGGACGGACAGAAGACTGGCTACTTCCTCGACCAGCGAGACAACCGCCAACGATTGCGGGATCACATCCAGGCGAAGCCGGAGTCGAACACGTCTGTGCTCGATGTGTTCTCGTGCGGTGGCGGCTTCTCGGTCTATGCAGCGTCGGGCGGTGCAACGCTGGTTCACTCCGTCGACATCTCCACTCCGGCGATCTCCAACGCCCAGGAACACATGGCCATGAATAACCACCTCACCGGGGGAGCGCGCCATGAGGTGACGGTGGGCGATGCCTTTGAGG
>CAZHUR010000268.1:0-4353 GCA_964535395.1 uncultured Acidimicrobiales bacterium | reverse complement strand
GCGACAGCACACGATCGACGCTCAGGCGTATCCGATGCCGAGACCGTTTATCGTCGTCGCCACGCAGAACCCGGTCGAACAAGATGGAACGTACCGTCTACCCGAAGCCCAACTCGATCGATTCCTGCTCAAGACCAGCCTCGGCTATCTGTCGCTGGAATCCGAAGTAGAGGTACTGGCTAGCGCGGGAAGCGTTCGCAGTGAGGCCGAAGCTGCTCTATCAGCGAGCGATGTGCGCGACCTGATTTCGATCGCAGATCGAGTTCACGCAGAGACGAGCGTCCTGACCTACATTGCCCAACTCGCCGATCAGACCCGGAACCATCCAATGTTGCGTCTCGGCGTCAGTACCCGCGGTGCGTCTGCGCTACTGCGAGCTGCTCGAGCGCGAGCAGCAATGAACGGACAGACCTACATCACGCCCGATCACATCCAGGGCTTGGTGGCGCCAATATTTGGTCACCGCATGCTCTTGACTCCCGAAGCCGAACTCAAGCGCGTGGAGATCGACCAGATCATCGCTGAGGTTACGGCTGCTGTTTCAGTACCGACCGCTCGCGCGGCCTAGTTCTCTACCGGTTCAGCCCGGCATTGGACCGGCGGTAATTCTAAAGCTGCGTCCACCGACTTCTATCTCTGTGCCTAACGGAATCGCAGTCGGGTATTCCGGACGCAGCCGCGTCTTGGTTCCAGTGGCATCGATTGCACGACTGAACGTGCCATTGGAGCTTCCCTTATCGATCAGTTCGATATCCCAACCAGAGAGATGAATCTCGAGGTGCACGCGAGAGATCATGTTCGACTCATCGCTGAGCGAGACTGGGATCGCGACCTCATTTCCAATGGAGTAGGGCTCCGGAACAGTTCGGCCGATCGCCATTGGCTGGTCGAGTTCGAACTCGGTTCCATCGTCAAAGGTGATGATCGCCAGAGCGGGTCGCTCGTCGTCTTCGATCGCTCCCGATCGGTCTACGTTGTTTCCACACGTGCGACACACACCGTCTTGCATGCTGTTTAGGTGTCCCGTTTCGCACCGTATGCCGCGCAAAGTCGGTCGCACGAAGGTCGGGTCGCCAGACTCGCCAGCTACTGATGATCGGCGGGTGTCGGCAGGGATGCCAGCTTCCTTCTTGATAGCGCTTAGTTGAGCGCCTGTGATGGCGGTCGTCATAGTGGGATCAAACTGAACAGACTCCGCTTCAGGCTCAGCTTCTGAGGCGATGTGAGTCTCAGCAACCTCAGTCTCGGCAACCTCAGTCTCGGCAACCTGAGTCTCGGCAACGCGAGTTTCAGCAACCTGAGTTTCAGCAACCTGAGTTTCAGCAACCTGAGTCTCAGCAACCTGAGTTTCAGAAACCTGGGGAGCGGTCGCGCAGCTCTTGACCTCGGCACGAAATCCGCCTGAGCTGACGTAACCGTCTCGCAGCATGCCAATTTCATCGTCGTCGACCTGGCCGACGGTGATGTGCTGAACGGATTCACGAACCTGGGTCTCCAACCAGGTCGACACGTTTTGTGTACCAAGAGAGAGGGTGTCGTTGGTTGTCGTCACCTCGACCTTCACATCGCCAAAGACGAAACAAGCCGTACCGGTCTCTAGTAACTCAAAGAGCGCAATCGGGGGGTGGTCGTAACCTCGACCGGCGATTTGCTTTGCGAGCGTGCGGACCAGATCGTCCCAACCGTGGTCGGCGCGCGCCAAGAGTTCGAAGAATTCGTATGCGTCAGAATCACCAAAGAATGCCAGTCGCCGACCGGTGACAGCCGACGTGCCCGAACCAGCGTGTAACCAAATGCCCACGCTCGCAAGACCGTTGTGATTCGTCACTGTGAGGCCCTAACAATCCTTCTTCGATCAAACGCCGACAGGATGGCTCCATCCTGCGTGGTTCCTATCGGACGAGATACTTATTTGCATAGGGAAGTTACCGATTTAAAGACCATGAGGAATCGGCAGGAACTTATGGCGAACGTCGCTCGCGTTCGCAGTGGGATACTGCCCACCGGCTTCGCTGTCTTCTTTCTGGGTCTTGGCTGTCTGATCGTCGGCTGGTTTCTTGGCTGGCGTGAGCTGATCATCATCTCCACCGGCAGCGCGTTACTCGCTCTCTTTTGTGTTCCGTGGATCATTGGACGTTTCCCTCTGGAGATGTCGCGCGACATCGATCCGCCACGGGCGTCTCGCAATGAAAAGGCGATCGCTGTTCTTACCGCACACAATCCAACGTCGAAACCAATTGCGGCCAAGTCGGTTGAAGACCGAGTGGGTGACTTGGTAGTGCCTGTGCGCCTTCCCGTCTTGCTCCCCAACCAGCACTTCGAGCTTCCCTATGAGCTTCCTACCCAGAACCGGGGAGCGTTTCCGCTCGGCCCGGTCTCGATGGTGCGCGCTGACCCTGTCGGGCTCTACCGACGAGAGCGAACGCATGGCAACGTAAACACGTTTTGGGTCCATCCCGACATTGTCCAACTGGCGACTATGCCGACCGGACTCGCCAGAGACATGGAGGGTCCGACCAGTCAGAACTCTCCAGCAGGTGGCATTGCGTTTCATACCCTTCGCGAGTACGAACTCGGCGACGACTATCGACACATTCATTGGCGCTCGACGGCCAAGACCGGGACGTTGATGGTCCGTCACTACGTCGATAACCGACGTCCTCACCTCACCGCCGTGCTCGACGATCGCCGCTCGAGCTACGCAAGCGACGACGAATTTGAGCTAGCGGTATCTGCTGCCGCCTCCATCGTCGCCACCGGTTTGCGTTCCGGGTACCCGGTCGCCGGCTACAGCCTGACGAGTGACTTTTCCGTGCTTGCGCCGCGGAGTCATCAAGACGATTGGATGGATCGATTCTCCGAGGTCACTCAGGCCGACGACGAATCACTAACCGATCTCGTCTACGAGGCATCTCAGCGAAACTCGGGCAGCACGCTCTTCACCTTGGTCACCGGTTCAAAAACGGCTGACGAGTTGTTCGGCCTGGTGAGTTTGGTTCGTTCCGCTCAACGAAAACTGATCGTTCGAGCCCAACTGAGGAGCGCAGAGCAAATCATCATCCCGGGCTCGGTGTTAGCCGACATTTCGACCGGAGAGGAGCTCAAGGCCGTATGGGCTCAGATCGTTCGCTCGTAACTACGCTCCAGGTCACGCTCGTCGCAGTGCTTTCGTTGGTCGGCGCTCTCGGAATCAAGAGCGCGTTCGTGAGTTGGGGATTTGCTCCTCCAATAATTCTCGCTGCTTTCGCAGGGGCTGCAGTGCCGTGGCTCGCTCGGCGCAAGGAGGTTCCTTTTCCTCTAAGCAGCGCGTTCTCGCTGGTCGCTCTCGTGGTCCTCGGCACGATCCTTAGCTATCTCGCTCCATGGAGAGTTCTCGACTTTGCGGTCGACATGGTCGAGTCGTGGCGTCGCATCCTCACGATCGCCGCGCCGGTAGATCCGCAATCGTCCTTGATTGCGGTACCGATCGTGCTCGCCTGGGTTGGAGCGACGATCGGTACAGAGTTAACGCTCCGCACTCAGCGGTTGGCCCTGCCACTGATTGGACCGTTGCTTACAGCGATCGGTGCAATCCTGTTTGGCCTGAGCGATACGACTCTGAGCTTGTGGATCGGCGTGGTGTTCTTGGCGCTGGCAACGGTATTTATCGCCGTTCGCTCGCGCACGCATTGGTTGTGGACGACCGAGAAAGGTGCGAGCAATCGCGGCCGCCGCCTTCTTGTCGCTGGTGCCGTTGTGGCTGCCGCTATCGCCGCTGCGCCAACCGTCGCCGAAGCGGTGTTCAACCTCGACGAAAACGACCGCTTCACGTTGCGTCAAGAGATCGACCCTCCGTTTGATCTCACCCGGCTCTCCAGCCCGTTGGCCGAGCTCAAGGGTTCGCTGCCAACAGCGGAGATGACCGAGGAAGGAGACCGCGGTGACCTTGCCTTCCGGATTAGCGGGGACCCGGTCTCGAGACTTCGTCTTGCCGTGCTCGACGATTACGACGGAGCGATTTGGCTGATCAACCGAAACAGTGATGGCGCTGACTTCATTCGAGCAGGAACTCAGTTCCCGCCGCCCGACGCGATCAACCAAGGGGAGCCTGTCGATCATTCGATCGAGATCGTGGGGCTTGCCGAATCGTGGCTGCCGACCGCTGGAACGGCAGTCGGTTTGGAGATCACCTCAGACGTGCAGATCGGGGGAGTGGAGCCCGTCGAGCTGATTCGACTCGACCGGGTTACCGGAAACCTTCTCATCCGTCCGCGGTTGCGTTCAGTCGAGGGACTCGCGTACGACGTACGGTCGGTTCCACCCATCGATTCGGACGACGTTGGTGAGAATGCATCCTCGCTTCAGGTGCTGACC
>CAZHUR010000267.1:0-4362 GCA_964535395.1 uncultured Acidimicrobiales bacterium | reverse complement strand
GAAATGAAGGACGAAGGGGATCGTCTTTCCCATGAGTTCATCATGGCTGAACTTCAACGCGTTCGACCTGATGATGCCATCCTGAGCGAGGAGGGTAAAGACCTAAAAGAGCGACTCTCGGCACACCGCACTTGGATCGTCGATCCAGTCGATGGCACGCGTGAGTTCTCCGAACCGCCTCGCACAGACTGGGCAGTGCACGTTGCGATGGTCGTGGATGGCCAGCCGGTCGTCGGTGCAGTTGCTCTCCCGGGCCTCGGAATCACCCTGTCGACCGCAAACCCAGTGGCCATGCCAGAGACCGGCGCTACCCCTCCGCGCATGATTGTGAGCCGCAGCCGTCCTCCAGCAGCAGCACTCGCTGTTGCCGAAAAGCTCGGCGCAGAGCTGGTGGAAATGGGATCTGCGGGCGCCAAGGCAATGTCGGTCGTGCGAGGCGAATCTGAGATGTATGCGCACTCAGGCGGCCAGTACGAGTGGGACTCGTGCGCTCCGGTAGCAGTCGCACTCGCAGCAGGTCTGCACTGCAGCCGCATCGACGGCAGCCCGCTCACGTACAACCACGAGGATCCATACCTCCCGGACCTTCTCATCTGCCGCCCCGAGTACGCAGAAGCAGCACTCCAAGCACTGGCCGAAGTCGAGCACTGATCAACAACGGCGCTGGCGATAGGCGACTGGCCGATGATTACTTAATCTGAAAGGCTCATGAACCGAATAGCTATCCGGAAGCACAATTAGTGTGACGGCGGTTACAAGTTGTGTGGTCAACGGCGATCACACAAAATCGATGCGGTCAACGGCGATCGCATGGAGGTAAGCAACATGGCGACCCGACGATCCACCGATTCAACGGCTGGAGAGCAGCTCTTTGACACAGCTCTGGAACAGTTTGATACTGCAGCAGACCTGATTGAGCTTCCCGATCGAACTCGGACGATTCTTCGAAGTCCGAAGAACGAAGTCATCGTGAACTTCCCCGTCGAGCTCGATACCGGCGAGATGCGCATCTACCGCGGCTACCGGGTACAACACAACGACATCTTGGGCCCGTTCAAGGGCGGCCTTCGCTTCGCCCCCTACGTAGACCTCGGCGAGGTCAAGGCGCTTTCGATGTGGATGACGTGGAAGACGTCGCTCGCCGGCGTTCCCTTCGGCGGCGCCAAAGGTGGCATTGCCTTCGACCCACGTGACCACTCACGAGCAGAGCGTGAACGCATTGTTCGTCGCTTCACCCACGCCCTTGGATCGAACATTGGCCCGGAGTACGACATCCCCGCTCCCGACGTTGGCTCAACTGGCCAGGACATGGTGTGGATGATGGACACCTATCTCAACGCTGGCCATACCTCAGACCGCCAGAACACTCGCCGGGTAGTCACCGGCAAGACCATCGAGACCGGTGGTTCGATCGGCCGTGACAAGGCAACCGGTCAAGGCGCTGCCTTTGTTCTTGCTCACCACTACGAACAGATCAACCGAGATCTACGTGGCCAAACTGCGGCGATTCAAGGCTTCGGTAACGTCGGCGAACACACCGCCCGAGCTCTCGTAGCCATGGGTGTGAAGGTCACCGCAGTCGCCGATCACACCGGAGCGATCATCGACCCCAACGGCATCGACCCGGAAAATCTCTGGTGCCACACGAGCAAGACCGGCGGCGTCGCCGGCTATGACCGTGCTGAAGAAATCGACATCGAAGACTTCTTCGCCGTCGACGTCGACATCCTCGTTCCCGCCGCGATCGAGAACCAGATCACAGCCGAACGAGCTCCACGAATCAAGGCATCGGTCATCCTCGAAGGAGCGAACGGCCCAACGAGCAGCGAAGCCGAACTCATCCTCATCGAACGCGGCATCGAGATACTCCCCGATGTTCTCGCCAACGCAGGTGGCGTCGTCGTCAGCTACTTCGAGTGGCTCCAGAACAAGATGAGCTCGAAGTGGCGACTCAACCAAGTCGACGACGAGCTCCGCCGCTACCTGTGGGAAGCAGCCGACACCATTGAAGCCGAGAAGAAGCGACTCGTATGCAGCCGCCGACAAGCCGCCTACGCGGTAGCACTAAACCGCATCGGCACGGTGTTCGAGCAACGAGGGATTTGGCCGTGAGGCCAAACGGTCAATGGGCCAGCGGCTCCGCCGCGATTTTGGCCCATTCCCCGTTCGTAATCACTCCCTCCGGGGGGCCGTTCAGGCCACGGAGGCCCGTACGCCTGAGGCGCCAGTCTGCAGAAGCGAGCTTGTGGGTTTGTGGAGCGGATTGGGTGTGCTGGGGCCGCCCGAATTCAGCAGCGAGGGAGCGGAGCGACCAATGCGATGCCTAGGGCGGAACCAGTGCGCACAAGCCGCTACGGGCGAGGCCGTAAAGGCGAACGCGCCTAGGGCGCAACCAGTGCGCACAATCCGCTCCGGGCAAGACCGTGAAAGGCGGGCTATTCGACGCCGGCGACGATTCTTAGGTCTCTTGTGATGGCGCCATCTAGAGCTACGAGGGATTCTTGATACTCCGGACTGTCATGGGTGTCGATAGCTGCTTGCACCGACTCGAACTCGATGATCGTCGTCCTCTCCAAGATGCCGTGCTCATACACCTGCGAAGCAACGCCTCGCGCAATGAACTTCCCGCCCCCTTTGGCGATTGCCGGGCTGGCAAGTTCGATATAGGCCGCGAACTTCTCCGCGTCATCGATCGAGTGGTAGACGGCGACCCAGTAACCCTTTGGCATGTTCTTTTCTCCAGTGACTAGACGGACTGCTCAGCCTTTTCGAGGAAAGCCTGAACCGTGGTGTTCCACTTCTCCGGGTGGCGCCGGTACGAGTAATGACCACCGTCGTCAAATAGCAGTAACTCCGAGCCCGATATTGCCTCGTTCAGGTCTTCGGCGAAGTAGTAGGGAATGGTTGCATCGTCGACGGTGCCAATAATCAACGAGGGCTTCGCGATGTTGACGAGTTCGTCTGTCCGATCGTGGGCCAACATCATGTCGAGGCGGGCCGTGAGGATTTCCACTTGACCGACCGTCTTCAGCGCGCGCTCCTCGAGCTTCATCACAGCATCGAAGTTGTTGCGAAACTGATCGGCCCCCGAGGTAAACATACTCGAGACCTTGACGTACTCCTCAGGGCCGTAGGACTCGGCGATTCGCTTACGGGTCAAGGCCACCCGGGTGATGAATTCGTCTGCGGTCACCCAGGTGTTGTTGAAGACACACGCACGCACCCGATCCGGGTGGTCGAGAACGAGGTTCTGCAAGATGCAACCGCCGGTAGAGGTGCCAGCGATATGGGCTTTTTCAATATCGAGTGTGTTCATGAGCGCAATCACATCGTCCGCGATTACCTGAGTCGAATAGGCACCTGGACCGGTCGGCTTGTCACTTTCGCCAGTGCCACGGTGATCGAAGGTGACGCATCGATAATGCTTTGAAAAATGCTCGAGCTGAAACGACCAGGCATCGTAGAGACCAACGAGCCCGGGGATAAAGACGAACGCGTCACCTTGCCCAACGTCGGCATGGTTCAGGGTGATGTTTCCAACATCGATGCGCGGCACGTTAGTTACCGTCAAAGGTGATTTGGCTGGCGATGTCGAGCATCGGCTCTTCGAGTGGGATTCGCAATCCGTCGTTTAGCTGGTTGAGCAGACCCATCGCTCCTGCCACGATCGTGACCTCCACACGTTCCTGATCGTTCGTGTGAGCCATGAAGGCTTCAATGACATTCGCCGGGATGTTTCCCGCCTCGATCGTGAGGGCTTCGGCGTAGGCGAGAATCGCGCGTTCCTTGTCGGTATACGCGGGATGGGTGAGGTAGTCATACAGGTTGTCAATCTTCTCCTGCTCAACGCCAGCGTTCACCAAGACCCGAACCTGATGAGCAGAGCAATACAAGCAGCGATTGATGTTGGAGACCTTCTGGCGAATCATCGCCTTCATGTATTTGGGCAGGTCGCCGTGATCCCAAACGTCGTCAAGAAACTGGCGCATGGTCGCGCCAAGCTCCGGAGAATTAGCCATGGCCCGAACGTTGTTAGCGACCACGTCGGTTCGCTTGCTCACGCGTTCGGCCGATCGTTTGAAAGCTGGCGAGAAATCCTCATCGCCGACGAGGGGCACGAGGCTGCCCCGATGTGCATCCACCATTGCGATTCCCCCTGTATTTTCGACTAATCGAGTGTCGGTTATCTGACAGCGACGGTCAAACCCGGTGTCGTCCCACCCGGGCTAACTCTGGCGGCGGTCGCCCTTGGGGAACTTGTCTTCGTAGTCCGCCATGGAAGCGAGGATCACCTTGTGCGCTTCGTCAGCACCGTAGGTCTCGACTACTTCGATGGGGTTCTCACCATCGGAGTTCATGTCG
>CAZHUR010000266.1:0-4376 GCA_964535395.1 uncultured Acidimicrobiales bacterium | reverse complement strand
CCTTTGTGGCTATCACACTCTTGCCGAATGAGAGCACGGCATAGTCGTTTGGGTTCCGCCCGGCGACCGCTGCTGCAGCCAGCCCTGCGGTGGCTAGTGGCTGGCCGCTCATCGACCCGCTCCGATCGACAAGCAGGCACCACGCGACCGCTGGTCGAGACCACGAGCGGATCGACAGTGCTTCAGGGTCGACGAGCTCTTTAGCAGCGATAGCCTCCACGATCGCTGGGAGCGACGAGTCGACGTCGAGATCACCATGACCAGGTTCGTAGCGCTGCGTCGTGATACGCCCAATGCCTCGAACGCTAGGCCTTTCTCGATGTACCACGTCGAGAAAGAGCCTCGCCGCGAGACGCCGAGCCAGACGACGAAGGACGGGGTCGGTCGCGCTAGTCAGTTCAGCGAGCAGACCCATTGCCTCGTCTTCGTCATCCTCCAGCATCTCAGAGAAGGCAACTTCGTCGAACACGCCAACCTCGGGAGACAGCTCGGTGAACCCATCCAAGTTCTCCATCGTGCGTCTGGGGGTCGTGCGTCGGTTGGCTTCGTCGACGGCATCGTCTGCCTCGTTACCAGAAGCTACTTCGGGTTCGCCTAGCTCTTCAGCCCCTCCGGGGCTATCGCTTTTCCCGGGTCTGCGGGATCGGGTAGCTCACTGGTTTCGGACTCCGGTGCCGGATTGAACACCGCTGCCCACAGCTCTTCAATCACATGCTCTGGCGTGCGATCGCTACCCTCGCGAACCTTGATCCGACTAGAGAGAGCAAAGATCGCGGCGTCCAGTGTGACCGCAGGGTCGGCGGCTTCAAGATCGCGAACATCAGCGAGCGTCGTAACGAGCGCACATAGATCGATCGCGCCGCGAACTGACGAGCCGATTCGAATGTCGTGATGAGAGCGGGTTCGTCGAACCAACTCGACGGCCTTCGCGACCAACCCGTCGTCGGTCGCGCCGCTCTCACGTTTGGCGATTGCTCGTTCGTCTTCTGCACTCTGATAATCGACGGCGAGTCGGCAGAGTCGGTCGTAGACCGCTGCAGAAATCCGTGCCGTCCCCACCGCGTCGAAGGGGTTCATCGCGGCGACGATACGGAACGTCGGCGCGGCTTCGATCGTGCCGAGACGGGGAACGGTGAGCTCGCGCTCGCTCATAACGGTCACGAGCACGTTTAGCGTCTCTTCGGGGACGCGGTTCAGCTCTTCGATGTAGAGCAACCCGCCGTCACGTAGTGCTGCGGTGAGAGGTCCGTCCACGAACACGTCGGCGTGATAGCCGTCCGCGAGGACGCGAGCGGGGTCGAAATGTCCGACTAAGCGGGCGGGGGTGAGCTCGGCATTTCCTTCGACGAGTTGGAAACCCACCTCGTTTGCTTCAGCGAGGGAGCGAAGTAACGTGCTTTTCCCCGTTCCCGGCGGTCCCTCTAACAGGACATGGCGGCCAGCGGCGAGAGCGGCGACAACGAGTTCTACCTCGCGCCGCCGCCCCACAACAGTGCTGTTCAGTTTCTCAACGAGTTCTCTAGAGGAGAATGTCACAGAGGACGATGCAACCAGGAACTAGTTGTAAATGATGACGCCGCGGATGTTCTCCGCGTTGCGCATTGCTTCGTAGCCATCGTTGATCTCGTCGAGGGTGTACTCCTTGGTGACCATGTCGTCGAGGTTCAACTGGCCCTGGAGGTACATTTCGAAAAGTTTCGGAATGTCGCGGCGCATGTTGCCAGAGCCGAACAACGAGCCAACGAGCTGCTTTTCGAACATGGTCAACATGATTGCGGGAACGTCGATGTGGCCTTCGCCAGTCGAGTGCAGGTTGGTCACAACGATCTTCGCGCGCTTACCGCCGAGGTTGAACCCCTCGCCGAGCGCTTCGGCCGTGCCGGTACCCATGCACATGATGACCTTGTCGTAGCCGCGGTCCCAAGTCACTTCGCTCTGCGCTGCCATTGCATCGGCCATCGATGCAAACGAGTGGGTTGCGCCGAGTTCGAGCGCCTTTTCTTGTTTGAACTCCGATGGGTCGATCGCTGCGACAACACGTGCGCCAGCGAGCTTGGCTCCCTGGACTGCTGAGGCACCGATGCCACCGATGCCTACGACCGCAACGTAATCGCCCGGCTGCACGTCGGCGGCATAGACCGCCGAGCCCCAACCTGTGACCACACCACATCCGAGCAGGCAGCCCTTCTCGAGGGGCCAGTCCTTGTCGACCTTGATACACGATGCTTCGTTGACGACGGTGTGCTCAGCGAAGGTGCCGAGCAGGCACATAAGACCGAGGTCCTGGCCGTCTGCGGTGTGGTGGCGTGCGGTGCCATCGAGCATCTGAGTGCCCGCCGGGAACGTTGCCAAACCATCGTCGCAGAGGTTGGAGTTTCCGCCAGCGCAGCTCTTGCAGCGTCCGCATGCCGGGATAAACCCGAAGATGACGTGGTCGCCAACTTCGAGGGTGTCGACACCCTCACCTACCTCTTGGACAATCCCAGAGCCTTCGTGGCCGCCGATCATTGGCGCTGGAGGCACAAGGCCAGCAATGTGTCCGTCGAGTGCGTGCTGGTCAGAGTGGCACATGCCCGAAGCCACCATCTTTACCAAAACTTCGTTTCGCTTTGGGGAGTCGAGTTCGATCTCTTCGACGCTCCAATCACTTGCACCTTCGTGCAGTACTGCTGCTCGTGTCTTCATTCAAGGTCCCCCATGGGAATCGAGGCATACGCCAATGTGAAATTTCTCTTCAATCGTCTGCTGTCGCTACACGCGGGTAGCTCCCTATTCCTAGCCGGAGTGACCAAGATCACACAAGTCCACCCAGTGGGCGTGAGAAGTAGACGAGACAACAATCTCGAGGAGAGAACAAACTCGCCGAGCTGAGCCTTCAACTCTTTTCTGGTTACTACACTCACGCAGATGGAACGCCCCAAGGCCTACGCAGAGCATCGGTTCATTGGCGATAAGCGAACGCAAGTTGTCTACGACCTCGACGAGGATTATCCAGCCGAACTCATCCTCGAGCTCGTCGAGAGTGAGAAGGTCGCCACCTTCGGTCCCGATACGCTTCCCGAGGCACGTAACCGCGGCTATCGACTCGCGAAGAGTAAGTAGGGATCAGCAACGTCATGGACGTCACCATTGCCGGCGATGCTGGGGCGCTCCAAGGCTGGCTAGCTCGACCTCAGTCGCCCGGACCCAATGGTCGTCCTGCCATGGTGATCGTGCCGGGCTTTCCTACCGCCCCGGGCGGCGGCGCCAACAGCTTTCGAACATTCCCCGCGCTGGCTGATCGCGTCGCTGAAGATGCACGTATGGTCGCCTTGACGTTTGCGTTCCGTGGGATTGCCTCGAGCGAAGGTCATTTCTCTCTCGCTGGCTGGCGCGACGATCTGAGTCGGGCTGTCGAATACATGCGGACACTTGAGGGGACCGACGGAGCGATTTGGCTCATGGGCTTTGGCACTGGTGGAGCTCTCGCCATCGCAGCAGCTACTCAAGAACCTGACGTAAAGGGGATCGTGACCGTCGCCGCCCCCGCAGACTTTCGAGATTGGGCAAATCGACCTCGCGAGCTGCTGTCGCATGCGCGAAAATGCGGTGCGATCAGCGACCCGAGCTATCCGCCGGACATGTCGAAATGGGCTGGTGAACTCGGCGAGATCGCTGCGATCGAGAGCGCTGCTCAACTCGACTCGGAGACGGTTCGTATGATGGTGATCCATGGTGGGAACGACGGAGCGGTTCCCGCACTCGATGCACGGGCGATCGCCGATGCTCACGGGAGCGCAGAGCTACGACTGATCCCTGGTGCACGCCACCATCTGCGCCACGACCCTCGCGCAATGGCTACAGCAATCGGGTTTTTAAATCGGCGCGGACGGGCCTTAGAGCTGTCCTCCTAGCCGGGATTGCTAGCGACGTCGGCTGGAGCTTTGGCCGTAACCGTATCCGTAGCCGTAACCGCTCTGGCCTTCATCGACCGCGGTCAAGACTCCACCGAGAGGTGTGGTCTGAGCGCGCGCCAACATCTCCATGGACTCTTCGAGTTCGGAGCTGTTGGTGGCACCTCGCATAGCCACTAGGAGGGTGGCGTCGGCGACACGAGCCAGTGGCAAGGTGTCGGCTACTGGACGCAAAGGAGGTGAGTCGATGATGACGAGGTCGTATGCGTACGAGAGCTTCTCGATGAACTCTTGAGCGTTCACCGATCGCAGCAGATCTGCCGGGGGAACTGCGGTACTGCCCGATGGGATCACCGACAACAATCCCTCACCGGATGCGAGCTCGGTGACGATCTCGGCGCTGCCGACGCTGGAGAGCTGGTCGGCGAGTCCGTTTTCGTTTTCGATCTGGAACAGCTCGTGCTGGGTTGGATTGTGCATGTC
>CAZHUR010000265.1:0-4380 GCA_964535395.1 uncultured Acidimicrobiales bacterium | reverse complement strand
AACCCACGACCTTCGGGTTATGAGCCCGACGAGCTACCAGACTGCTCCACCCCGCGGCGCTCAACGATAGCGGTGTTCACCTGAACTTCAACCGCCTTATCGCAACATCACTCGAGCCCTGCGGTGGATAGTTGCTCGAGAATGAGTCGGCTATCGGTTTGGCGTACGCCGCCTTCAGTACGCATTCGATCGAGCAACGCGTTCAGGTCTTCGGTCGACGCGACCCGCGCTCGAATTCTGAAATCGAGCGGGCCCGTGAGGTGAAAGCACTCGACAATCCGGTCATCCTGGGCAACGAGTTCGATGAGTGGCCCGCGGTCTCCCCCGTCGACGAGCCACACATCGATCGAAGCCTCGATCGGGCGGCCGAGAGCCACGTGATCGACCTTGGCTTCGAAGCCGGTAATCACCTTCTCTTCGATCAACCGCTGCAGGCGGGCGCCGGCAGCGTTCGGACTCAAGCCAACCTCACGCCCGAGCTCGCGCTGAGTTATACGGCCTCGCAATTTCACGATGCTGAGTATTTCTCTGTCAATTTGATCTACCACAGTGCTTATCACTGTACAGGTGACCGAACACACCTCAAGTCAGGGCCAAACTCGGCCGAGTTTCCTTCACGATGTGTATAGACGAAATACCGAGAAAGAACGTCCAATGACCACGAACCAAATCACCCAATTCGAAGAGCTCCTCAAGACTTGGAACGAGCACCAAGACCTTCGCCAGCAAGGCGCTCCGGTTGCTCAGCTCTTCGCATCTCGCACCAAGCTTGACCAAGCTCGCGAGAAGCAGCTCCTCGCTGCTGCCTAGTCGTTCCCCCTCCCCTGGGGTTAGCGACATCTAGGATTGCGCTATGCCCATCGTGATAGCCCCCCACTTCACGATCCCCGACCACGAGCTCACCGAACGCTTCACAGCGTCGGGCGGGCCAGGCGGACAGCACGCCAACAAGGCAGCAACCCGAGTCGAACTCGTGTGGAGTATCGACGACTCGGTCATCCTCACCGACGACCAGAGACACAAGCTGGTCAAGCACTTCGGATCGATCGCCCGCATCGTGGTCGATGACGAACGCTCCCAGCTTCGCAATCGAGAGATTGCCGAACAGCGACTCGCCGAGCGAGTTCGCACAGCACTCACCCCGGTCCGAAAGCGCCGCCCCACGAAACCAACTCGTGGTTCGCAGCGCCGCCGGGTCGATGCAAAGCGCAAGAACAGCCAGCGAAAGCAGCTCCGTCAGCGCCCGAACATCGACGACTGATCCGCAGACCAATTTTGGTGTGACGGGCGACCGGTCAGGTGTGACCCCTGTTGCGCTCAAAACGCGACATGTTTTGTATCAACGTGCCGTTGGTTCCCTGTGGCACTGACTGAAATACACACTCCCCCAGCAATAGAAAATCCCCCCACCCCCCGAAAGCGTGATCGAGCCATGGCTACTGCTCGCGCTCGCATCGACTGGTTCACTGGCCTTTCCCGTCACGGCGCCGTCGCTGCAGCACGAATCACCCAAAAACCAAGAACCCGCACCACCTTCCGCCAGGCACTGAGCCTGTTCGGCGGATCGGTGATGATCGGCCTCGGCGTGTCGTTGTTTGTACACGCACGTCTCGGCGTGCCCGCATACGACGTGATGCTGACCGCTCTTCGCGACCGTCTTGGCATCAGCCTCGGCCAAGCTGGCTGGCTCTTCACCGGGTGCCTCTTCATCGTCGCCACCCTGCTCGGCAACCGCCCTCGCTTTAACGGCCTGCTCTACCTCATCGGCAACGGTCTCATGGTCGACCTGTGGATGCAGGTCATCACCGACCCGACAGACCTGTTCACGCGCATGCTCTTCGTTCTGATCGGAACGGTGTCGCTCGCAAGCGGCGTTGCACTCGTCATCCACGCCGGCCTCACCGGCGGCTCTATAGAGCTCCTGATGAATGCTGCAGAAGACCGCGGTTACGACCCGTTTCGAGTCCGTCGCGGCATCGAGATTGCAATCGTCGTCGGCGGAGTTCTCCTCGGTGGCGACCTCGGTCCTGCCACGGTGTTCTTCGTGTTGGCGATGAGCCCGATCCTCAAGCTCGGCAAGCAAGCTCTCGAAGATCACCGACGCGGTCGTTCGGAACGCCTCCGCCCCGTCTGGGAGTAACAGGTCCGCATAGGTCTATTCGAGTCGGTTTGCGTCGAGCCAGCCGGCGAGATCGGCCAACCGGTCACGAAAGCTTGCCAGGTCATTGTCCGACCAGCCGGTGAACCAATCCGCGGCGTCGGTCTTGAGCGTTTGGGAAACAACCTCGAGGAGTTCGTTTGCCGCGGCGGTGGGGGCAACCCGACGTTTCCGAGAGTCGCTTGGGTCAACGTCAATTGACACCAACCCCCTTTCGCTTAGGCGCTGAGCGACCTTGGTCACGCCAGGCTGGTTGATCTCCATCGCGGCCGCTATTTCTGAGATCGAGTCGGGCTTCCCGAGCCGCTGCAGGTGGTTGAGCAGCGAAAATTGCGAATACGAAAGGTCATGACCACCTAGCAACATCTCGATCCGGCTTTGGTAGAGCTGGCTTGTGATCGCAAGGTACAAGCCAATCTCAGGGCGCGGATTCGACTGATCCATCTTTCCAGCTTTCTCGTAGATCTAGGTTGACATCTATTCCAAGGAATGTATTATCTATTCCACGGAATACTTTACCGAAGGAAATCACCATGACAACCGCAGCACAACATTTCAACACACCAGAGAAACTCACCCAGGCAATCAGCGAGCGAACAACCCGACGCCAACACAGCGCCCTCGCCATCGGGTCAGTCATTGCGCTCACCGCAGCGAACAACGTTCTCAATGCGAGCTACGAAGCGTCCGGACACCCGGTCGGTTACGCCGAAGGTCAACTTGCCTTCAGCGGCGACACGATCAAGGGTTACTACGCGACCATGGCCGACCTCGGAACCCTCGGCACGTACGTCACCACCCAGCTCATCGACTTCGCCTTCATTGCTGCCACGATCGCAATCGGAGTCTTCCTTGCAACCCGAATCGCACGAGCGCTCACCGGATCCAGGCTCCGGGCGGCCGCCGCAGCCGCAGCCGTGTTGTTCATCGTTGGCGGCGCGTTCGACGTCATCGAGAACCTCATCTCCTTCGTTATGCTCGCCGACTCAGCCGGCTTCCCCGATGCATTAGCGCTCCCGTACTCAGCTGCAGCGGCACTAAAGTTCGCGGCCATCGGAACCGCTGCGGCCTTAACCTTCATCTCGACGCTCTGGCTCGCAGCACAAAAGACACGATCAACCCTGGCTTCGAGCGACGCCGCAGTCCTCTAGCCTTGCACGGTGGAACAGCGCCAACTCAACCCGGCAATCCACGTTGCGCCAGGGATGAATGTAGGGCCGTTGTGGGAGCGCTTTGAGATCTTCGAAGCACTCCATCACACGACGACCATCGACAGCCCAATGACCTCAGCCGACCTCGACGTCGTGGTCGACATGGTCTCCCTCACCGACGGGGAGCGAGCGCTCGACCTTGCGTGCGGACACGGAGAGTTGTTGCGTCGGTTGCGTAATCGGGCAGCGATCCAGGGCACGGGCGTCGACCTGTCGCCGTGGATGCTGCAAACTGCGCATCGGCTCTCCACTGAACAGAACATCGATGGCCTCCGTTGGGTGCTCGACGACGCCAACCACGCAGCAGCTACTCACTCCGACCGAACCAACATCACCACCTGCCTCGGCGGGTCATGGATATGGCACGGCTTTGATGGCACCCTTCGAACGCTCGCCCAACTGACCGCGCCCGGCGGGCGGATCGCCATTGGCGACATGCACCTTCGCGATCGCCTCGACGCCGAAGTGATCTCGAAGACGCACGGTGCCGTCGAGTCTGTAGCCGAACTCGAAGCGAGCTTCGACGCGCACGGCCTCGATCTGGTCGGCCGTGTCAACACCAGCGATCGAGACTGGGATGAGTACCTCGCCGACACACGGCGCGCCGCTCGAGCATGGGCCGAGCTCCATCCTGGAGAACGAGCCGACTCATTCATTGCTGAACAACGGCAATGGGAACTTGACCACGCCAGGGACCAAGAGATCCTCACATGGTCCGTTTGGGTGGCCGAGCGACGTGTGTAATCCAAACGGGGCGCCCGCAATGCGGACGCCCCGTTAGCGCCTTTCAAAGGCGAAGGTGTTGAAGAACGTGGGTTCTAGTTGCGACCCGCGGTTACGCCACCGTCAACCGGCATGGTGACGCCGGTGATCCATGAAGCGTCATCGGATGCCAAGAAGAGCATCGCATTGACGACGTCCGCTGGCTTACCGTTGCGGCCGAGCGGGTGCATGGCTGCAAATCCCGGAAGGGCCGCCTCGATCTGTTCCTGGGTGAGGAAGGTCGAGTAG
>CAZHUR010000264.1:0-4385 GCA_964535395.1 uncultured Acidimicrobiales bacterium | reverse complement strand
CCGCCGAGGATTCCGAACTTTCGGACCGACGGTTCCAAAAGCAGGGGCGCGCGGTTGTTGATCGCAAGAAGTGTGATGCCAACAAACCCAACGCCGCGGTTGAACACCGCCGGCCATGCTCCGCTCGCTTCGGACGTGACTCCAGCGAACAGGAAGGTCAACCCGAAGAGGAGTCCGCCGAGAAACGCGAGTCCGAGGCCACGTCGGATGGTGCTGGTCTCAAGGTTTGGGTCAAAGGAGACTATGGCGAGCGAGATCACTGCAACCGCACACCCAATTGCCGCGAGCGTGCCGAGTCGAGCGCCTGTGGCGAGATCCCACATCAGTGGCACGAGAATGGCCAGCACTCCGGCCAGTGGAAGCGTTACCGCTGAAGATGAATCGGCCATGGCTCGGTAGACGATCGCCAGACCAGCTGCGACGGTAACTCCGGAAAGTCCGCCGAAGAGAACGTCGCGGACGATGAAGTTGCTCGGTATGAATAATGTGAACGGCAACGCGACGAGAGTTCCGACGAACATCTGTGCCGTCACATGGGTAACCGACGACTGGTTGCGGCGCGAACTCGCACGTCCGAACGAGTCGCTCAGCCCAATGAAGATCGCTGCAGCGACGCCCAGAAGTATTGACACCGCCGCACCCTACAAGCATGCGTGAGGGCGGACCCAGAGAATCACATCCCGCAATTGCTCCAGGTCGTCGGCGCTAACCTAAGAACGCCTCTACATTACCGTTGGGTAACTTCTGACGCGACTTTTTCTTACCTTGGCCCGTCCTAATCACGACCGGTGTGATGCCCGGTCCTCAGTTACGACTATTTAGGAACGGCCTACGGGCCATGAGGGAACCAATGGAGATAAAGGCACTTGGGGCGGAGTTTTTTGGGACGTTAGGTCTCGTGTTAGGCGGATGTGGGGCAGCGGTCCTAGCCGCAGACTTCGGGCTTGGACCCAACGGATCGAGCCTCGGCCTCGGCTTTGTGGGCGTCAGCTTGGCGTTCGGCCTCACCGTGGTCACCGGCGCGTACGCGTTGGGTCATATTTCAGGCGGCCACTTCAACCCGGCTGTGACGGCGGGGCTTGTAGCCGGCGGTCGCTTCTCAGCAGCGAAGGCACCTTTGTACATGCTCGCTCAGGTGCTGGGCGGCGCGCTCGGAGCGCTCCTGGTCTTTGTTATGGCCGGATCACCAGAAATTGATAACACACTGCCCGGAGCGTTTGCGTCGAACGGCTACGACGGCCTTTCGCCGAACGGGTCCACGCTCGCTACTGCCTTTATCACCGAGGTCGTTATGACGGCGATGTTCTTGATCATCATCATGGGCGCTACTGCGAAGAAGGCAGCCGCAGGCATGGGCGGTCTTGCAATCGGGCTGATGCTCGTGCTTATTCACCTGATCTCGATTCCGGTCACCAACACGTCGGTGAACCCCGCACGCTCAACAGCAACGGCGATATTCGCTGGAGGCGACTACCTTCCGCAACTCTGGTTGTTCTGGGTAGCACCAGTCATCGGTGGCGTCATCGGCGCCCTCATCTACCGAGGCCTCCTCGGCGATCGAGAAGACGACCTGGCGGCCGCATAGCCAGTCGTCGGCGAACCGCGACTCACCCCGGTGCCTTCCAACGATGTGAGGCCCGGGGTGAATCGCATTTTGACGAGCCGTAATATCTACCTATGGCGTCCTACGCGCTTCTCGTTCGAGAGTCTTCGAATCGTGTCTTTGGTGCAGCAGCGCCGGCTCTTGCTGCCGCCGAACTAGCTGCAATCTCGCCGCACCTCTCGATCGAGGTAACCACCATCGACAACGTCGAGATGGAGGGGTTGCCGCTCATTCGCTTCAGCGGTGAGGGGCTGGCGGACCTCGACATGTTTCTGCTGTCGAACCTCGCCTTGGCACGCGGTGCCTTCGAGATGATCGACGATGAGCTACTCCGGCCGCTTCCCCAAACGCCGCTCGCGTGCTTCGACTCGGACTTGGTGACAATCCAGCGTTATCAAGGCAAGACCAACGAGCAGTTCACACACCTGCTCGTCAACGTCGCGCTATCGGCCTCCCGCTCCGCGCACGCACGCGCCGCAGCAGGGGAGCGGGTTCGCGTGCTCGACCCTGTCGCGGGTCGAGGGAGCACGCTCAACCGAGCGTTGGTATATGGCTTTGACGTCGCTGGAATCGAGATCGATTCAAGTCACGTCGAGAACTACAAAGGGTTTCTTAGTACGTACCTCAAGGACCGTCGCTTCAAGCACAAAATCACCTCTGAGAGAATTCGAAAGGGCGAGTTGGCGGGCAGCGTTGCGTTCGAAGTTCGTTTTGGTCGTGACTCGACCGTGAAAATCCCCCAGGTCCACATGGTGCGAGCCTCCACCGAGTGTGCAGCAGCTGCTTTTGGAAAGGGTGCATTCGACCTCGTGGTCGGTGACCTGCCGTACGGAATTCACCATCGAGCCAAGGGCGCAAGAGACAAGTCCGTCGAGCACATCGAAGATCTGGTCCGCAATTCGATCGGAGCCTGGACGGCGGTGATGAGACCGGGAGCGTCGCTCGGTCTCTCGTGGAACCTCAAACGGCTCTCACGGGAGACCCTGACCGAGATCGTCACCGACGCGGGCTGGAGCGTGGTCGATCATGAGCGGTCGTTCGAACACATCGTCGACCGTCAGATCACTCGGGATGTTCTGGTTTGCGTCGACGAATAGCTGGCCTACCTGGCTTTGGTGCTCTCCGGCGGCCAATCGAGGTGGCTAGAGATGAGCTTCGGGCCGAGTAGGGGCGGTACACGGATTGTTCATCGACCGGTACGGGATCGCGGGCGACGATTCGCAACATCACGTACACGCCGACAAGCAAGTGAACAAGAACCAGGCTCCAGAAGAACCCAACGTTGCCCACACGAGAGATGAGCACGGAGGCGAGCAACGGCCCACTGATCGCGCCAACGCCGTTCACTGCTACGAGCAGAGCAGATGCACCGACCCGCTGGCCATCTTCGATCCAGTCGTTCGTGTAGGCGATCGCGAGCGAATACAACGAAAGGGACGTCCCGCCGAGAATGAACATCGCGACGAGCCCGTCATTGCCCGTCGAGGTAGTCGTTCCAAAGAGCGCAGCGGCCGCCGCCGCAAAGGCAGCGCCGGCCATCACACCGCGGCGAGGCACGCGATCGGACAGTGCACCAATTGGCATCTGCAATACGACCGAACCAATGAGGGCGCTGGCCATAAAGAACGAGATGCGGCTCGTCGACATGCCGATCTGTGACGCGTACACGGGCCCGATCGCGAACAGGGCGCCCGCTGCGGCTCCCGAGAAGAACATCGTGATCACGCCGGTAGGAACGATCTTGAAGAGTTCGGCCATCTTGAGCTTGGACTCGACCGGGAGTCGAGGTGCGCTCGCTTCCGAAAGTGCCAGCGGCACCAGCGCTATCGAGATCAGAACCGACGCGAGGACAAAGAGCTCGAAGCCAGCAGGGTCGGCCACGTTGAGCAGGAACTGGCCGCCGGTTACCCCCGACATGGTCACGATCATGTAGATCGAGAGGACCCGCCCACGGTTTTCAGGCGAAGCCTGGTCGTTGAGCCAACTCTCGATAACGACGTACAGGCCCGCGAGACAGAATCCGGTGACGAGCCGCATCGCAAACCAGAGGACTGGGTTCACGAACAGCGCTGGCAGCACAAAGGAAGCCGATGCGAGCGAGGCGAGCGCTGCAAAGACACGCACGTGGCCCACATTGCGAAGGGCACGCACCGTAAAGCGCGAACCGATCAAAAAGCCCACGTAGTAGGCAGCTTGAATCACACCAATGACCGTTACGGCAAAGTTCTCGGTGGTGCCGCGGATACTGAGAGCGGTTCCTTGGAGCCCGTTTCCAAGCATCATTGCGAACACGCCTAGAAACAGCGCCCACATGGAGGCGATCGGTGAAGAGATCGCCGGACGGGATAACTCAGAGACGGAGTTGCTGTCGGCGCGCGGTTCGGCACTGCGCTCCGTCGCAGAGTCTGGCGCGCGATCGGTCATCGAGAAAATGTAATGCCCCATGTCCGAGAAACGTCGTACCTATGCCCGGAGACACCCTGCACCGGCTGATACGTGGCGCGAGGCATTTGACCGGACTTTGGTGACATTGGGCACTACGCTAGGGTGCGACCACGGCAATGCTGCCGAGAAGGGGAACCCGCCAAAACATGAACTGGAAGCTATTCGACGCCATCAGGCGTCAATCTGGACCGCTTGAAGTAGACCTCATGGAGGCCTACCAAGCTAAGAAGATCACACGCCGCGACTTTGTACGCCGCGGCACCATCCTTGGAGTTGGAGCACCCGTCATGGGTGCTGTTATCGCAGCGTGCGGCAGCAGCAGCGACTCCGCGACGAC
>CAZHUR010000263.1:0-4388 GCA_964535395.1 uncultured Acidimicrobiales bacterium | reverse complement strand
CATTAAATGTCCAAATGAACTCGGATTGACTCATCAATTCGAGTATTCAGCGAGAAATTCAGCTCAATTCTTTCGACCGAATGCCGAAGCTAAACATGGGTCAAAGGACCCACTCAGTTTGGGGGGAGTTGTCCCGTAAATCAGGCGACAACAACGAGAAATACGGCAATCCGCAATGCAGCGTGACCGAAGTCATATAGCCACCTATAGGACATTTTCGCCCACGTGTACTTGAATATCATTTCAATTCAAACACCGGAAACTAATTTTTCCCCGATATAGGGAATCGCTACAGAGCGATAACCGTTAAAAGAAGCATCATGAGTGATTCAGTAGGACAATACCTAAACGAAATCGGTCTCGTTCCCCTTCTGACCGCGCAAGAAGAGCGGGATCTTTCAAAGATCATCGAGCGAGGGGCAGAAGCCCGCGAGAAGCTCGAAGAAGGCGAAACCGGCCGCGACCTCAATCGCGCCGTTCGCGAAGCAGCCGTTGCAAAGGACCGGTTCATCCGGGCAAACCTTCGCCTCGTAGTGAGCGTTGCACGCCGCTACCCGCTACCCCCAGGCATGGAACTCCTCGACCTCATCCAGGAAGGCAACCTCGGTCTCGAGCACGCCGTCGACAAGTTCGATTGGCGTAAGGGATTCAAGTTCTCGACATACGCAACGTTCTGGATTCGTCAGGCTATCGGTCGTGCGCTCGATCAGAAGGCAAGCCTCGTTCGCCTCCCAGGCGATCGTTCGGCGAGCCTCCGTGCAGCACTTCGTCAGGTCTCCGGAGACGGCGACGAACTCGATGAAGAACACGCACGTCTGCATCGTCTGACCACGCCGACATCTCTCGACCGCACGATTGGCGACGACGACTCGAACGAACTTGTCGACCTTCTCCCAGACGCAAAGCCAGGACCCGAAGCTGAGGTCATGGCACGCGCTGAAGAGGAAATGGTCACCGGCCTGCTCGACATTCTCGATCCACGAGCTCGCTACGCAGTCGAGCAACGGTTCGGTCTGCAAGACGGCCGCAAGCGCAGCTACCGCGAAGTTGGCGAAGAGCTCGGTGTCACAGCTGAAGCAGCTCGCCGTCTCGTGAAGCGTGCCGTGAGCTCGGTTCGCGATCACGCCGCAGAGAAGGCAGCTTCACCAGCCGCCTAAGGCCAAAAGTACTTGCCCGGTGCCCCGGCCCCGGTCGCAACTCGTACGCCGTACGAGCGAAAACAATGGGAACGACGGATCTGCCTCGGCGGGTCCGTCGTTCACGTTTTCGCCACGTAAGCTGGAGGCGTGACCAACACATGGAATCCACAAAGCTGGCGCAACTTCTCTGCGTTGCAACAACCCGCGTGGCCCGATGATGACGGGCTCGAACAGACGCTGAAAATTCTCGGCGATCAGCCACCGCTCGTCTTTGCGGGCGAAGCGCGAGATCTCCTCGACAAGCTCGGCGCGGCAAGCCGTGGCGAAGCGTTCCTTCTCCAAGCCGGCGACTGCGCCGAGTCGTTCGAAAGTTCGGCCGACAGTATCCGCGACCGTTTGAAGGTCATCTTGCAGATGGCGGTTGTGCTGACCTACGCGGGTGGAATGCCCGTGGTCAAGGTCGGTCGCATTGCGGGGCAGTTCGCAAAGCCTCGCTCCTCAGACACAGAGACACAAGGCGACGTAGAGTTACCGTCGTTCCGTGGACACATCATCAACGACGTGGGCTTTTCCGAGGGCGAACGTCGGGCACAACCCAACCGCCTACTTATGGCTTACAACCGCGCAGCCGCCACATTGAACCTGGTTCGAGCGTTCACCCGTGGAGGCTTTGCCGACCTCAACCAGGTCCACTCCTGGAACCAAGAGTTCGTCGCCGACTCCCCCATTGGAGAGAAGTACGAAGCGCTCGCGCTCGACATCGAACGGTCGCTCAATTTCATGCAGGCGTGTGGCATCGACCTCGACCGAGATACCGCTCTGAACGAAGTCGACTTCTACACCTCGCACGAAGCGTTGCTGCTCGACTACGAAGAGGCGCTCACTCGTCAGGACTCGCTTACAGACGAGTGGTACGACTGCTCGGCACACATGTTGTGGATCGGCGAGCGCACCCGGCAGCTCGACGGCGCCCACATCGAGTTCCTTCGTGGTGTTAAAAACCCGCTCGGTTGCAAGATCGGCCCAACCGCCACCGTCGAAGACGTGGTCGGCATTTGCGAAGCTCTCAACCCCGACAAGATCGAGGGTCGCGTCACGCTCATCACCCGCATGGGCGCCGACAACATTCGCGAGAAGCTCCCGCCGCTGCTCACGGCAGTGAAGGAAACCGGTCATCCCGTTCTGTGGGTGAGCGATCCAATGCACGGCAACACCTACACCGCCGCTGATGGTCACAAGACCCGACACTTCGACGCCATCGTCGACGAAATTGCGGGCTTCTTCGAGTCTCATCAGGCAGCGGGCACGGTCGCTGGAGGCATCCACCTCGAGCTCACCGGCGATGCGGTCACCGAGTGCGTGGGCGGAGGCGACGGCATTGGTGATAGCGACCTCGCCCAGGCCTACGAGACCATGTGCGACCCTCGCCTCAACGGCCGACAGGCCCTCGATGTTGCCTTCCGGGTCGCGGACATCATTTCGCAGCGCTGACGGAACTCCCGTCGGGCAATCTCGCGCTTAACCGAAGCTCGCTAAAGTCTCTCGTGCCGCCGCGGCGTCTGCGCGACTGAGGCTCTCTGCGACCCGGGTATCGGGATCGAGACACACGCGCCACAGTTCATCGGCGTTCAACCCGGCGATGCTCTTCAAGTAATCGCGATCGATGCCGGTGAGGCCTGCTTGGCTCATCTTGGTGATGAGGCGGTCTCGGTGTGGAGCCGAATAGGCATAGACCAGTTCGTCGAGTTGATCGGCATTGATTGCGAACAACGGAGCTCGCACTCGTTCGAGACGACCAGCGTCAACAAGCTCGGGCATCAGGTGATCAAACGCCAGCAGCAAGAGCGCGCTGGCATGAATGCCGTCGGCGTCGCCGTCGGTGAGGATCAGCACGCGATCGTATTGCACCGAGTCCAGGTCGAATGCGTCGCCGCTCCACGCCCCAACCGCTCGCACAATGCTTCGGAGCTTGTCGTTCGCCACGATCTCCTTCTCCGACGCCCGCTCGACGTTCATGGGCTTGCCCTGCACTGCAAGAATCGCCTGGCTCTTCGGGTCACGAGCGACGGTCACAGCGTTCGCCGCCGAGATTCCTTCGACAATAAACAGTTCGCGTGGACCCTCGCCCAACTCGTTACTGCATGTCGTGAAGATTTCCGATGCCATTGCTCTGATCAAGCAAGGTTGTCGGCGAACTTTTCGAGCTGGCGCAGGTTGCGCACTTCGAAGATGCCGTCGCAGTACGCGCTGTATTCGCCGATGATCGAGTCGCCGGTGTCCCAATAGCTTTTCGGCTCTGGGTTGAGCCAGAACACATTGCGGGCTCGCTCGGCAATGTCTTTGATGATCCAACTGTTCGGTGCGTGATAGTTGTTGCGAGCATCACCGAGGATGAGCACCGACGTCTTTGGGCCAACGTCTTTGCCGTAGTTGTTCCAGAACACTTCGAGAGCATGTCCATAGTCGCTGTGGCCGTCGACCCACACGACGTCGGCCTCGCTGTTGACCCGGTGTATTGCTTCGGTGATGTCTTCGGTTTGTTCGAAGTATTCGGTCACTTCATCGAGGCCGTCGATAAAGACGAACGAGCGGACCTGGGTGAACTGGCTCGACAGGGCGTACACCAGGTGAAGCGTGAAGCGAGCAAACGCTGCGACCGAGCCGGATATGTCGGCGATCACCATGATCTCGGGTTTCTTTGGGCGAGGGTTTCGGAACTTGGGTTCGGCCGGGACGCCACCGTAGGAAAGCGACGTGCGGATGGTGTGGCGAAAGTCGAGTGGTCCCTTGCGCCCGCGTCGACGCTTGCGTGCAAGACGCACGGCCAGCTTGCGTGTGAGCGGGTAGATCGCCTTGCGCAGGTTCGCCATCTCTTCGCGAGAAGCGTGCATGAAGTCGACGTCTTCGGGAAGGGGCTTGCGCAAGGTCTTCGCCATGGCTTCCACTCCCCTGTCTGCGACGAGGCGTCGCCGGATCTCGGCTTCGATCTCTTTTTTCAGGGCTTCGATTCGGTCTTTGAACTCGTCACGCTGCAGACGCTGTTCGAAGGCACTCGTGTCTTCAGAATCGTCTTGGTCCTGGTTCATCAGCTTGTCGAGGACCCCATCGAGATCGAGGTTTCGAAGCGTTCGGTACAGGTAGTACGTACCGCCGACCGGGCGACCCGGTTCCATGCCCGCGTAGCGACGGACCGCATTGCGTGCTGCCGAGCGCATCATCACCTGATCGCCGTTCGCCAGAGCGTTGTAG
>CAZHUR010000262.1:0-4402 GCA_964535395.1 uncultured Acidimicrobiales bacterium | reverse complement strand
ACGCTCATTGGAGCCACGACTCGCACCGGGCTCATCACCGGCCCGCTTCGAGATCGTTTCGACTATCCAACGCGTCTCGACTTCTACGAACCCGAAGAGCTCCAGTCGATCGTTACTCGCGCTGCCGGAATCCTCGACGTGCCGATCGTCGATGGCGGGGCCTTCGAGATCGCTGTTCGCAGCCGCGGTACCCCTCGCATTGCGAACCGGCTGCTGCGCCAGGTTCGAGACTTTGCGGATGTAGAACGCGATGGCACGGTCACCGAAGAGGTCGCTCGCGACGGGCTTGAGTTCTTTGGCGTCGACGACCGCGGCCTCGATAAGGCGACCCGTTCACTTCTCGCATCGCTGTGCAACATGTTCGACGGAGGTCCCGTTGGACTAAAGACGTTGGCGATCAGCGTGAGCGAACCTGTCGAAACCGTCGAAGACGTGTACGAGCCGTATCTGATCCAGCAGGGTCTGTTGATGCGCACGCCAAAGGGTCGCGTCGCTACGACCGCAGCATGGAATCACCTCAAACTCACCGCTCCCGCCTCGAGCCCGCAGGCCGCCCAAGAACCCGAGCTGTTCGACTGAGGGTTCGCCGATGACCCGAATTGATGAGTTCGACTACGAACTCCCTCCGGAGCGGATAGCACAAACACCGCTCGAGAACCGCTCCTCGTCGAAACTGCTCGTCGACCGTGGAACTCAGCGCGCTGAGCATCACACGGTCGACGATCTCGACTCGCTCCTTCAGCCCGGCGATCTCGTCGTGGTCAACAACACTCGAGTGCTCGCCGCTCGGCTGTTCACGAAACGCCCGACCGGTGGTCTCACCGAGATATTGCTGCTCGAACCCGAGGGGCCTCCAGCGGTGGCGCTGGCATCACCGGTGTCTCAGTGGACCGGCTTGGTGAAGCCGAGCAAGAAGGTGGCGCCGGGAACAGCGCTCACGATCGACGGCGAAGACGACCTCGCGATAACCGTCGACGAGGATCTCGGTGAAGGTCGCCGAACACTCACCCTCGAGTCGGTCGATTTGGAAGCTGCCCTGATCCGGGTTGGCCAGATGCCTCTTCCGCCATACATCACTAAAACCCTTGACGACCCCGAGCGCTATCAGACGATCTACGCAGACGCACTCGGCAGTGCCGCCGCCCCGACCGCAGGGCTGCACATCACCGAGAAGCTCCTCGAACGACTCAACGCCAAAGGCATAGGACTCGCGACGGTTGAGTTAGTAGTTGGCCTCGACACGTTTCGACCGGTCATGGTCGAAGACCTCGATGATCACCACATGCATTCCGAGCGATTTCGAGTGCCTCCCGAGGCAGCGGAGAAGATCGCCGCAGCGAAACGGGTGGTGGCTATCGGGACGACGACCGTTCGTGCCCTCGAGTCATGGGTCCGCTTTGGCGACGTTGGAGCCACCGAGCTGTTCATCCGCGATCCGTTCGAGTTTCAACTCGTCGACCTGATGCTCACCAACTTCCACATGCCAAAGAGCACACTGCTCGTGATGATCGATGCTTTTGTCGGCGGTCGTTGGCGCACCCTCTACGATGAGGCACTCACCAACGACTACCGCTTCTTGTCCTTCGGCGACGCCATGCTGCTCGACCGGTCTGCGGGATAGCCCTAGGAATATGCGGACCAGTTTCACGCTCGAACATCAAGACGGCCTCGCTCGTGCCGGTACGGTCACCACCGCTCGCGGCAGCTTCACCACGCCGTGCTTTATGCCCGTCGGAACCCGAGGTGCAATCAAACATCTGTCATCAGCCGACATGGAAGACCTCGGCGCGCAGGTGATATTGGCGAACAATTACCACCTGCTTCTGCGGCCTGGCCCCGACGTGGTCGCAGCGCTCGGCGGCCTGAACAAGATGGCCGATTGGTACGGCCACACGCTGACCGATTCGGGTGGCTATCAAATCTTCTCCCTCGAGCCGAAGATCTCGGACGAGGGCGCGGTGTTTAAGTCGGTCTACGACGGGGACCGCACCACAATGACACCCGAGAGTGCCGTCGACAGCCAGATCGCCATCGGCGCAGACATTCAGATGGTGCTCGACGTATGTTCGGCACTGCCAGCGAGTGATCGTGTGATTCGCGAGGCAATGGAACGAACCGCACTGTGGGCAGGCAGAGCCCGCGCACACTTTCTGGCTCATCCAACAGCTCAAGACACCAAATCGCAGTTCGGCATCGTGCAGGGCGGTCTCGATTTGGCGATGCGAAAAGAGAGCGCCGAGCGAACCATCGAGATCGGTTTCGATGGCTACGCGGTCGGCGGCCTATCGGTCGGCGAACATCGAGACGACTGGCACGAGCCACTCCTCGTAGCCGCTTCTGCGCTCCCCGCCGACCAGCCTCGATACTTCATGGGCCTAGGCGATCCAGCCGGGATCGTCGACGCGGTGGCCCGTGGCATCGACATGTTCGACTGTGTCTTACCGACCCGGCTCGCACGTCATGGCACACTGCTGACCAATGAAGGCCGAACCAACCTGACCCGGCGCGAGTACGCAACCTCGGACGAACCAATCGACCCCGAAGGGCCAGCTTCTCGTTGGAGCCGGGGATATCTGCGACATCTTCTCCAGGTCAAAGAACCAACCGCAGCTCGCATCTTGACGCTGCACAATCTGTGGTGGTTATTGCGTTTTGTCGACCAGATGCGCGACGCAATCAGTGAGGGCCGCTTCGAATCTTTTCAATCAGACACACTCGAAGTCTGGACATGATGAGTATCCAGACGAGCGAGCGCTAGTCTCAAGTCGGTCTCTGCGAGAGGAAAAAACCCATGGAAGGCTTCATCCTGCCGCTGCTGCTGTTCGTGATCTTGTACTTCGCGCTCATCCGCCCGCAGCAACGGAAAATCAAAGCACAACAGGAACTCGTCAACCGAGCAACAGCGGGGGACAACGTGATGTTGTCGTCAGGCATCTTCGGGACGATTACCGAGGTGAATGACACGGCGGCCTATATCGAGCTCGCTGAAGGTATCGAGATTCTTGTGTCTCGCACGTTCATCCAGGAGATCGTCGACGAGTTCCCGACCGAATCCAGCAGCTCCGAAGATCTCGACAAAGATGTTCAAGATGTTGACATTGAAGAGGACATCGACCTTGAAGAGGACGATTCTGAGGTCGACGCCTAGATGGATGGACGTCAGTTCAGCTACCTCGCTGGAATCACCATCCTCTCTGCTGCGCTGCTCGTTTTCACGTTCGTAGCTGGCAACCAGCCGTTGTTGGGCCTCGATCTCCAGGGCGGTGTGAGCGTTCGTTATCGCGCCACCGAGCAGTTCGATGACCCTCTCGAATTAGAACAGCGCATTGAGGAAGCGGTCGAAGTCATCCGCAACCGTGTCGACGGTCTGGGCGTGGCCGAACCAGAGATTCAAGCTGAAGGCAATGGCATCTTGGTGTCGCTGCCAGGGGTCGAAGACACCGACCGTGCTCTCGACCTCGTTGGCGGAACAGCTGTGTTGCGCTTCCGGCCAGTTCTCCAACAGCTCCCGCCAGGATCCACGGATCGGCCTGCGCTATACCCCGAGGATCTTCCCCTCGGCGAGGATGGCCTCACCCCCGAAGATGCGATCACCGAGGACGCGATCATCGTCATCGACGCCGACCCGAGTCTCGCCATCCCAGCGCGTTACGTGCTCGGTCCAACCGGTATGACCGGTGAAGGACTCTCCGATGCCGAGGGATTCTTTGACGGACTCAATTGGGTGGTTACCGTCGACCTGGAGAATGGCCCAACTGGCGCAGACGCATTCCGAGCGCTCACAAGCGAGTGTTTCGTCGGATCTGCGAACTGTCCTCCCGGCGCTGGTGGCCCCGGTCAGATCGCCGTCGATCTCGACAACATGGTGATCAGCGCCCCGACCGTGAACGCACCGGACCTAGGTACCTCGTTTGTCATCAGCGGCAACTTCGACCAAGAGTCTGCGACCGGCCTTGGACTTGCATTGCGTTTCGGTGCACTTCCAATCCAGCTCGAACCGGAGAATCAGCAGGTCGTCTCGGCCACGATTGGCCAAGACGCGCTCGACGCCGGTGTGATCGCCGGCCTTGTCGGGTTGGCCTTGGTCGCCATATTCATCGTTGGCTTCTACCGAGCCCTCGGCGTCATCGCGATGCTCAGCCTTGTCATTTCGGCGGCCTTGCTGTGGTCGATCATCTCGTTCCTTGGTGCAAACCAAGGACTGGCGTTAACGCTTGCGGGCATTACCGGCATCATCGTGTCCATTGGCGTGTCGGTCGACTCGAACATTGTCTACTTCGAACATCTCAAAGAAGACGTGGCCAACGGCCGGACGCTGCGCACCGCGATCGAAAAGGCCTTCCCGGTTGCCTTCTCTACGATTGTGAAGGCCGACATTGCCTCACTGATCGCCGCTGCGGTG
>CAZHUR010000261.1:0-4416 GCA_964535395.1 uncultured Acidimicrobiales bacterium | reverse complement strand
TCGTGTCCCAACTCCGCAAAACATGCGCCGGTGGTAAGACCTACATAACCCGTGCCAACAACCGCAATTCGCGATGTGGATTGGATTTCAGTAACAGCCATCTAGTCAGAACTCCTTGTTAGCCGCCGAGGGCGGTGCATCCGACTCCCTCCGGTGGGCGCCCTCGCACAGCTGTGTCGAGGGGGCTCGGAACGAGTTGCGGAACCACCGTGGTTTGATCGGTATTAGCTTCAGCATTGGAGAGTAGAGGCTCTGTATCTCCGGAGGCAAAACCTGGGACAGATGTCTCATCGACCTCATCGGTGATTGAAGGGAGCGCTTCAGGCGGTGTTTCGATGCTTGGTTCTAACCCGTTGTTGATATCCACGGCGGTCGCGAGAGCTTCCGCAACATCACTTTCAGCGCGAGGAAACAGTCGAACTCCTGCAAAATCCGGGCCAACTTCGAGCGATAACTCGACTTCATCTTCGGCTACGAACACCGGAGCCGTTTCAAGATACCGAGAGAGAAGAAGAGCCTCCTCGATGCTGGTGTCGGGGTCGAATCGGACGGTACTTCGGGCGACTAGGTCGCCATCGATGGTTTCGACGTCGAAACCGCGTTCGCCGAGTTCGGTTGCGTGGCGCTCGGTGTCGGTTTGGATCGTGAACGAAACATCGTCGGGGCGCACCACATCGCTCTCGCCGCGAAAGAAGCGCAGCAGCTCAAGAGAAGCGTCGAGTTGCAGCTGTTCGCCGAGATACTGGCCATCGTCGGAGAATGTGGCTGCGACGGGCAGCGTCGAGACCTCGAGAGCGCCCGTATCGAAATCGCTGAAGGCCGAAGCGAGCTCTGCAATATCTCCGGGCGTCAGCTCTTCGTCGAGCTGCACGGCTTGAGTGCCGGCACCTATGAAGCTGTTTATGCGGCTGACGTCGCGACGAGCGACGGCCAAAACCTGTTCTGTTGTCAGAACTAAGAACTCCTGCTGCCGTTCAATTCGAGCAAGGTCAGGCGACGCGACGCCCAGCGCAATCCACTCTCCTTCGATGAACTCTTCGATGCTTCTGGCGCGCACGTAGCTGAGCGACTGCGAGCCGTTGAGGTTGTAGCACCCAGCTTCAGGAACTGCGAGCCCCGAGCCACTGTCACGAGTCGGAAACGGAAAGTTGACCGGCACTCCCCCACCCAAGTCGACGACCTCTGAGAACCCGGCGAAGTCGACTTGCGCGAAGTGGTTGACCGGGATGCCAAGGTTCTCGTCGATCGCTTCGATAAGTGAACCAATGCCTCCGATTGTTTGGGTTGCGTTCAGTCGGGTCGTGGAGCCGCCATCGAGTTCGACGATCAGGTCGCGGGGCAACGACAGAACCGCTCCGGTTCCCGTTGCCGGATCGAGACGAACGATGAGAATCGTGTCTGGACGAACCACTCCTCGTGCTTCATCCTCGGTTTCTCGGCCCACGCGAACCGGGTCGTCGGGGTCGAGGCCCTCGGAGCTATCGACGCCAACCAGAAGCATGTTGATTGGAGCTCCAGGGTCTCCGGCTGCTGCCAACACGTCGGGGCCGACCTGGATTCGGGGAATCTCGCTGAGAACGACGTTGGCTTGCCAAAACACAAATGCGGTAGCGAAGCAGGCCGCCGCCACTCCGAGACCGGCGAGCAATAGAAGCCGCTGGGGCCACGTGCGTCGAGGGCGGCCACGAAAGCCCGTCTTCAACGTTGGGCGGCCGTCTGGGGCCGATGGGTCACCCTCGGAGATCGACAACTCATCGGGAGCGAGCTCAACTGAGTCAATTGCGGTGACATCGGGGGCAACCATCGACTACGTACGCTAGTCGCTCCCCACCTTCTTTTTGTTACCCCTGGGGGCGAAGGTGGACAACGTCGCCTACGTCGATTCGCTTCTGTTGATGGTCGACTTCGACCAGCAACGCCCCGCTGTCGTCGATATCTGTTGCACGCCCCTCGACGATCGAACCTGATGTGTCGACTCGCACCAGTTGGCCGAGCGTTGCGCATCGATCCCGGTAGCGCTCGAACAGTTGCCCCGACCCGCGTTCGACCACACGGGTGAGCTCTCCGTCGAAGCGCGAAATGAGGTCGCCCGCCAGAGACTCAACGTCGATCGGGTCGCCGGGGAGGTGGTGAAGCGCTGCTGCCTCGGGCAGCTCCTCAAAGTCCACGGGCGGCCAACTGACGTTGCAGCCAAGCCCTGCCACGACGCCGGTGAACTCGCCGTCGACGACGACCGATGAGCTCAACATTCCTCCCAGTTTCTTTCCGACGAGGTGCTCACCTGCCGAGTCGGAAACGACGATGTCGTTCGGCCACTTCAGTGCGACGGCACGGCCGCTTTGTTCGATTGCGGTGTTGATCGCGACGCCGAGGGCGATCGGGATGACGTACGCGTTGTTGCTGGTGGGCCAGGGCACGTAGAACGAGATCATGAGCCCTCCACGTGGCTCCATCTCCCACGATCGGTCGAGGCGTCCTCTACCCGCGGTCTGTTCGTCGGTAACGAGAACTCGGGCTCGCAAAGGATCGGATTGGGCTTCGACGGTCAAATCGGCATTCGTCGAACCGGTCTGGGGAACCCACGTTATGTCTTGAAATCGACCTGCCGAGAGTGCGTCTACCAAACCATGATTGTCCACGTCGCAGTTTGTCTTCCACATCTTGTCGATCCAACTCGCATCCTGACGTGAAATTCGACTAGCCAATTGGGATGCTAACTAACGTTCTGGTGGCCAATCGAGGCGAAATCGCAGTTCGAGTGATTCGAGCGTGCAAGGAACTAGGGATCACGACCACTGCTGTCTATTCCGAATTGGACCGCAATTCGCTTCACGTCCGCCTTGCCGATCAAGCGTTTGCGCTCGGTGGACAGACCGCCGCCGAGAGCTATCTGAACACCGAGCGAATGCTCGAAATCGTCGCCGAGAGCGGTGCGGACGGGGTTCACCCTGGCTACGGCTTTTTCTCCGAGAACGCCGACTTCGCTCGGGCGATCACCGACATGGGCGTGACCTTCATCGGACCTCCCCCGGAAGCGATCGAGGTCATGGGCGACAAGATCTCTGCCCGTGAAGCAGCCGAGAAGGTTGGCGTGTTCGGTGTGCCCGGAACGACCGACCTGATCACCGACCCCGCTCAGGTGCTCGCGTTCGGCGAAGAGAAGGGCTGGCCGGTTGCAATCAAGGCCGCGTACGGCGGCGGTGGTCGTGGCATGAAGGTCGTCGATGGGCCAGCGGACGTCGAACCCGCAATCGAATCGGCCCAACGCGAAGCGCTCGCCTACTTCGGGCGCGACGAAATCTACATGGAGCGCTATCTCTCAGCTCCCCGGCACGTCGAGGTTCAGGTTCTGGCCGATACCCACGGCAACTGCGTTTCTCTCGGTACGCGCGATTGTTCTTCCCAACGGCGCCACCAGAAGCTGATCGAGGAAGCCCCAGCAACCGGCATCGATCAGGCGATTCTCCACGACATGTCCGAGGCGGCAAAGAAGGTCGCAATCGGCTGCGACTACACCAACGCCGGCACGGTCGAGTTCCTCTACGAAGACGGCGAGTTCTACTACCTCGAGATGAACACCCGCCTCCAGGTCGAACATCCAGTCTCCGAACTCGTGACCGGTATCGACCTTGTCGAACAGCAGCTGCGGGTTGCGTCCGGCGAGGAGCTGAGCTTTAGCCAGGACGACATCGAGATCAACGGACACGCGATCGAGATCCGCATCAACGCCGAAGACCCCGCTGAGGGGGCCTTTCTCCCCTCTCCCGGTCCAATCACCCATCTCGCTGTTCCCGACGGCTTTGGCACTCGCTTCGACACCGGTTACAACTCGGGCGACGAGATCAGCCAGTTCTACGACAACCTCGTCGGCAAGCTGTGCGTGTGGGGACACGACCGCGACACCGCAATCCGTCGGGCACTTCGTGCACTCGACGAATTGGTCGTCGAAGGTGTGGCCACGACCATTCCCGCCGACATTGCAATCTTGGAGTCCGAAGAGTTCCAGGCCAACACCCACTCGACCAACTGGGTAGAGAACGGCCTCGACCTGACCGGGGTTAAATACGTTGGTGGAGCCGGGCAGACCGACGCCGACACCGGCGAAGAGCTCGTAGCCAAGAACGTGCCCGTCGAGGTTGACGGTCGACGCTTCGAGGTCAAGGTATGGGTGCCCGAGGGCGGCCAGACGAGCGCCCCAGCACCTCGCAAGCGCAGCGCTGGCAGCAGCAGCGGCGGATCGTCATCTAGTGGCGGCAGCGGCGTGATCGAAGCGCCGATGCAGGGCACCATCGTTGGCGTGAAGGTCGAGGCTGGCGATTCGGTTTCCGCTGGAGACACGTTGGTCGTGCTCGAAGCAATGAAGATGGAGAACGCCATCACCGCAGACATCGACGGCACGGTCGCCGAGGTAGCGGT